>PUOQ01000037.1 GCA_003552785.1 Dehalococcoidia bacterium | reverse complement strand
CCCTCAGGTAAATAACATTGGCCGGTTGGCCTTTATACTGAGTAACCGCACTGGTAAGCTCGCAGGGAACCTGGAGGCCGTCTTTTCGGATAATGCCCACTTCATAAAGCCCTGGCAGGGACTCACCCTTCATTTTACGGCGATGCCTTGAAATGGAAGCTTGCCTTTCTCTGGGGGACAATAAACTTGTAAGCGGCTTTGATGATAATTCTTGCCTGGTGTATCCGGTCATCCTGAAAAACTGCTCACTGGCAAAGGTGATAATGCCTTCCCTTCCACCTATATCCTGAAGCATAAGAATACTTTCGCCGACTTCTCCGCTCAACTCCACCAGTGCCCGGTAACGGTCTTCAAACTCATCAAGCTGCCCTTGAAGCTCGTTGCGCCTGGTAGAATCACGAAATGACTCCATTATGCCTACAAACCGGCCATCAGGTGAATAAAGCGGGGAAATTGAAACCAGGCAGGTCACCCTCGTCCCATCCGGCCTTACCCTGTCGCCTTCAACCTGCAATGCCTTTTCGCCACCGGCGATTTTTTTTAAGCTGCAATCAGGAGTATGGCAAAAAGAGCCCGGGAAAAGCTCCCAGCATTTGTTTCCAATAAATTCATTTTTTTTCAGGCCCGAAAGCTTTTCAAAAGCAGAGTTGATATAGCGGACGGTATGATCGACATCAATAATGCGTATTCCGTGCACCAGGCAGTCAAAAGCATGGCCGGTTTCGAAATCAAAGGATTTATTATGCTGGCAGGGCTCTAAATTAACCTCCGGCCCCGGTCCCGCTTTTCCTTCTTGCTTCCTGGAAGAAGTTAACCGGTTATTATCGATAATCTTTACCCCGTTATATAAGGAGATGGCATCAAACGATATACCATGCTATATACATAACTAAAATTTGTCAATTTTAATGCTTGAGCCACAAAATATTACAGAACTTTTAAGATTATATTCTTACATTCATATTGTAAACAAAAATTCAGCAGTTTAAAAACAACCGGGGGTTTTGGGGCGGAAAAATGTCAACACCATCAGCAATGAAAGGCAGCTTTATAAATAACAGTTGTGTATTAAGGCAAATTAATTATCTTAAGAACACTTTTTGGTTTTTGTGATTAACCGGCGGTTTCAAACCAGGTCCAATTCAGCCAGCCCGCATTGATCAATGCCGGATAATCCTCCCACCGGGATCCATCTATAATCTCAAGATATATATCGTCACTCCCGTCAGAAATCCACATCGACATCCCGGCGCCTTCAGTTGACACTTGCCAGCCTTCCTCTTCAAGTTTCTGCTTATAATGTTCATAAACCGTGTCCGCATCATCAGGAGCTGCCCACCAGGTATTCACAGACGGAGTACACGGGCAAGTGGTAATATAATCAATCCTGATTGCCCCCGGATAAAGAGGCAGGCCGGGAGGATTTTCGCCTTCTGCTTCAACCGGACCTGCAGGCGGTTGGGTAGTTGCTGGAGTGGTTGGCTCCGGCTGTGTAACAGTTACTGTTGGCTCGGGTTCTTTGGTTGCTGGCGTTGTTGGCTCCGTGCCATTTGTCGGAGAAGGCACAGGAGTGGCTTGCCCGGGATCAGTAGGACCTGGGCCATTTTCACCGGTACATGCCACCGTACCGGTTGAAACCATTAAAAGCACTCCGATTGATACCAAATAAGCAAATACTTTTCTTTTAGCCCTCATTCCAATTTCCCCCAAAATAGCTTCTTTAGTTTTATATGCGCATTAACGCATTCTCGTAACTATACTAACAACGTGCCGAAGCCATGTCAAGCAGGGATGGGCAAATAATGACCAAAAAGCGAAGGGGGCAGTAACTATGTTATATTATTACAATTAGAATCCCACAATAAGGAGGTTTTTGGTGAAATATTCAGCCAAATATTACGAAGACTTTAAGCAAAAATACCCCGTTATAGCACAAAGCTATGACAAACTTGCCCTTGACTGCCGCCAGGCAGGGCCGCTGGACAGCAAGATAACCCGGGGTGTGAAACTGGGCATCGCCATAGGTATTGGCAGTGAGGGTGACATTCAAAACCAGGTCAAACTGGCCATGGGTGAAGGCTTTACCCCTTACGAAATAAGGCACGCTATTATCCAGTCGCTTACAACTGCAGGTTTCCCCAAGATGATAATGGCCATGGTTTTAGCTGAAGAAATGTTTTCTGAAAACGGCTAGCCCGCTCAATGACAAACATGGAGGAAGGGTATATGTCTAAATCAATCAAAGGAACTCAAACGGAAAAAAACCTGCTGGCAGCTTTTGCGGGTGAATCCCAGGCAAGAAACCGTTATACCTTTTTTGCCAGTGTCGCCCGTAAAGAGGGCTATGAACAAATTGCAAATATTTTTACCGAAACTGCCGGTAACGAGAAGGAGCACGCCGAAGTTTTTTTTGGATATCTGGAAGGCGGTGATGTTGAAATTACAGCTGATTTCCCGGCAGGAGTTGTTGGCAACACTCTTGCAAACCTGGAAGCTGCTGCTGAAGGCGAGAAGATGGAGTGGAGTGTAATTTATGCTGAAGCCGAAAAAGCGGCTAGAGATGAAGGCTTTCCGGAAATTGCTGTTTCGTTCAAGGAAATAGCTGAAGTCGAGGAATTCCACGAAGAGCGTTACCGCAAGCTTGCAGCCAATGTTGCCGGGGGTGAAGTATTCAAGAAAAATACAGCCGTTAAGTGGCACTGCCTCAATTGTGGTTACATACACGAAGGAAAAGAGGCCCCTGAGGAATGCCCGGCGTGCAAGCACCCTCAATCATACTACGAACTACTCGCGGAGAATTACTAACCTGGTTTTTTAAGCAGGTTGAAAGCAGTT
>PUOQ01000040.1 GCA_003552785.1 Dehalococcoidia bacterium | reverse complement strand
CGTCACAGAGACGGTTAAATTCTATTAGCGCCTCCAAATCATCGATGCCGCAGTTGGAGCTGCACAGGGCAATGGTTTCATATTCGGGGCCTTCAACCATGGTTTTGCCCATTTCTACATAGTTGCCACAGGCCAGGGGACAGGCGAAACAGGCTTTCTTCGCCTTTAAAACGCCTTTAACGGCTTCAGAATCTATTTTTTTGTAACCATCAAATGAGCCGTCCTGGAAATTGCGTGTGGGCAGTATGCCTGCTTCTTGGCTCAGCTCTACAATCATTGGTGTTCCGTCGCTGTAGGCCCACATGTTTTCGTCGTCCATGGTATCTTCTTTTTTAATCTTGTTTAAGGCTGTGGAAACTTTACGGATATCAGGCGCATCTAGGCCGCCTGTTCCTCTCACGGAAATTGCCTTAAGGTTTTTACTGCCCATTACTGAGCCGATACCACCGCGACCTGCTTGACGGTATAGCTCAGAACTGATACAAGCTATTGGAAGAAGGTTCTCTCCGGCCTGACCAATGGCTAAAGTTACAACGTCGCCAAGGCTTTCGGCGATGGTATGCTCTGTTTCGTGGGCTCCCTGGCCCCATAGAGCTTCTGCGCTGCGTAATTCGACCTTATCATCCTCAATGTAAAGATAAACAGGCATCTTAGCTTTGCCTTCAATTATTACTGCATCATAGCCGGCATATTTTAGCTGTGGCGCAAAGTGTCCCCCGATTGAACAGTCCAGGATAGTGCCGGTTGCCGGAGACTTGGCAGCTACTGCCAGTTTTCCGCTATTGGGGGCAATTGTTCCGGTAAGCGGGCCGGTCATTAAAATTAATTTATTATCTTCGGACCATGGATCCACTCCGGGCTGGAGTTCTTCATAAAGATACTTGATTGCCAGGCCTTTTCCGCCCAGGTACTCCTTGGCCCATTGTTTATTTAACTCCTCTGTTTTTGCGCTTCCTGTATTCAAATTAACTCTGAGTACTTTACCGGTGTAAGCCATTATTTGCTCACCTCCTCAAAAGTCAATGCCTCGGTTGGGCACCAGTTGGCACAGGTGCGGCACTGCACACATACACCGATACCCCGATCTTTTTTAACGATTACATCGTTTGGGCAGATGTCAACACACAAACTGCAGTCTGTGCACAATTCTTCGTTGAAAGAAAGACGGCCGTTTTTTTCTGTGATGGCATCTACGGGACATGCTTCTACACATTTCTGGCATAAATCACAGACCCTGCCCTCTGATACCAGTCCGTTGCGGTTATAACAGGAAGTTATAACCAGCCGGGCCAGGGTTGGATTATACACCTGCTCATTCTGAGCGGTGCATGCCAGGTGGCAAAGCTTGCATCCAATACACTTCTCTACATGGAAAAAAAGTGCTTTCAACTGTATCCTCTCCTTTTTGATAATTAATTTGCTGTTTCCTGGTTCAGGGCATTCTCCAGTGCTTCTAAAATATGATCAATTTCTTCGATAGTGATTGTTAGTGCCGGCTCGATTATAATAGCTGAAGGATTTCTTGACGTGATTGAAACCGGAATGCCGCTTTCCAGCAGGTATTGGGCTATGCGGTAACAAAACAGGTGATCATCAAACTCAAGCCCTATTAGCAGGCCCTTACCCTGCACGGATTTTAACTCAGGATACTTGGAGCTAATTCCCTGCAGCATGGGTAGAAAATAATTGCCTTTTTCTGCAGCTTGCTCTGCCAATCCTTCGCTAAGAATAACCTGCAGCCCTGTAATCGCAGCGGCACAGGCAAGGGGAGTTGCATCATAAGCTGCCACCGGAATAAACGGGTTATTACTTATTTTTTCCCAGACAGCCCTGGTAGATGTTAATATGCCGATCGGCACAATACCGCTGCCCAGCACTTTGCCAAGGCACAATATGTCCGGAACGATCCCGTAATGCTCGATGGCAAATAGCTTTCCGGTTTGCCCTATACCAGTTTGTGTTTCATCAATAATCAACAGCAGACCATATTCATCACAAATATCGCGGACCTGGAGAAAATAATCGTCCTGGGGAACATATACACCTCCTTCGTTATGTATTGGTTTAAGAATAATTGCTCCTATATCTAGGTCGTTTTCAGTTGATTTTGACAGTGCTTTATAGATTTCATCCGGGTTGTCGAAGGGGACCTGGTGGTATTGGGAAGGCTGTGATGCTTTTATATTTTGGCTAATCTTTCCGGGTATTGTTTTGTTAGAACCATTTGTCTTCCCATTAAATTTTCCCGTAGCGGTTAAAACGCCGCTTTTGCCTGTTCGCATACGGGCAAGCCAGAGGGCTCCTTCAAAAGCCTCGGAAGCGTTACCGGTGAAAAAAGAGGCCTGTAAATCTCCCGGGGTGATCATAGCAATTAGCCTGGAAAGTAAAACTTTTAGCGGCTCCAGCATTTCATACTGTTGCAGTGTTTGTTGATCCAGATGGCTTTTAACGGTCTCAACAATTTTTGGATGAAAGCTCCCGCTTATAGCATTGTTACATCTTCCCAGGCAATCGAGCTTGCTATAGCTCTTACTGCAGCCGGGGTTGGTTATAACTTCTTCATTATTTGGGTCCGGCTGGTTAGTTGCGGTTATGGGACAGGGATATTTTTTAAAACCGGGATTGTAGTTTTCTTTTAATCCTGCGACGGTCTCTTCTGTTAACCAGTTTTTTTCTTCTTCGCTAAGCTCTTGCTTAGCAATTATGTTGCTAATTTTTTTTGAGTAGTCCAGTACTTTATCGTAATTCATAAAAAGACAACCCTACTTTATAATATATTTCTTGTGCGTATACATTAATTATAAATTAATTGCATCTAATGGATCAATCTAATCAAGCTATTTCAACTGCTATG
>PUOQ01000021.1 GCA_003552785.1 Dehalococcoidia bacterium | reverse complement strand
CCTCTCGTATGCCGTCATTGGCTCCAGGGGAAAAGGGTTGCCGCTTTCAGGTACCTGGTCTGCAACTCTTTAAGCCAGGTTCCGCAAATACTGAAAGCGGCGCTGCTTGTAACTGCTTACATCAAGCACCACCGGCGGAATATCAAGTTGTATTTGATTACACAGGATAGTCCGAACCATGTACTGCAGGCAGTCCAGTGTCTGCCCTCCCCGGCCTATAAGTATGCCTGGATTGGCACAATCGATATCAAAAACAAGGGGTGCGGGGTCACGTTCTACCTCCTGGACGACAGCTTCCTCTTTATATTCAGCTGCGGCAACAATGCCCATCTTATCCAAAAGGTCTTCAATAGTCTTTTGTATAGAATGAATTAACTCTTCCTGAACGTTTTCTGAATTATACATACCTTTCAGGCCTCCTGTAATCAGGACCGCTATTTTCGCTTCTTATGTTTGCCTTTTTTCCCTTTGGATTTACCCTTTTCTTTTTTAGGCTTTGGTGCAGGTGCCACGGGTTTCGGGCTTACATCTTCTTCGGCTGGCGGCTCATCGGACAAATCCTGCTCTTGTTCCGGCTTGCTGGTTTCAGTTATTATTTCAGTATTTTGATTAACCGGTGAGCTGAACCGGCTTTTCCAGCTCTGCTCCTGACTACCTTTAACAAGCTTGATAACACGGTTCACAAGCTTATTCTTAAGAGGCTCCAATCCACCCCAACCGGTTATTATGTATTGCATTATGAAGCTGATTATGTTTGATGTAACCCAGTAAAGCGCCAGCCCGCTGGGGAAAGACATCGACAGAAAAGTAAACATGAGCGGCAGCATCACTACCATGGTTTGTGCCTGAGACTGGGCACCGGTGGCTCCGGGTGTTGGCGGAGCCTGGACCATTTTTTGTTGAACCCACATGCTAGCTCCAACCAGCAAGGCCAAAAAGAAGTCTGGCGTGGCCAGGTTCAACCACAGGAAAGTGTTGTCCAGGGGCAAGGCCTCGAATACACCCTGCCATCCATACAGGTAATGTGAAAGGTTCAAAAAGCTGTGCGGGTCGACAGCCATTACACGAATTATAGCCTGGTAAAGTGCAATCCAGATTGGCATCTGGATAAGCAAAGGTAAGAGACAGCCACTGGGGCTGACACCGGATTCCTTGTATAAACGCATTTGCTCCTGGGCAAGTTTTTGCTTATCGGAGCCATGCTTCTTTTGGAGTGCGGCCAGCTTGGGCTGAAGGGATTGTACCGCCTTGGTAGCCCGCAACTGTTTTAGCGTAAGGGGGTACATTACCCCTCTTACGATTATGGTCAACACAATTATGGTCAAACCGAAACTGCCCCAGAGATTCTGGGAGAGTATTATCAGGACGTTTATCATCGGTTTTAAGATGATAAGGTCCCAAATTGCTCCAATATCCAATTCGAAAGTTACCTCACATTAATAGGTTACTAGTTCATCGAGGTCGACCAAAATAGTGCCCCGGTCTCCCCGTTTACAGCATATACTTCATTTTTTTGAGTAGAATGTACATACACCGTATTACCGTCAACGCCCAGGGGTGCATTAATTTCTGTATCCAGATTCCTCAATTCAACACTCTGAAACGTTTCTGTATCTATGGAGTAAATCCTCCCCTGTTCAGTGGCAATAACCAGCCTGTCGCCCGCTATCACAGGTTTAGAAGCTATGGGTTGAGTTATATCTATTGCCTCAATCAAAGTGCCCGATTCAGCATTTATTGCGTAAACCCGGCCATCCATTCCAGGCGCATAAACAGTGCCATCATGAACAACCGGTGTTGCCCACAGCCACCTTTCGGGCGCATTTTCATATTCAGGTGAAGGCGGGAACTGCCATATCAGTTCACCGCTTGAAGCATCCAGGGCATACACACTTCGATCTAGTGAAGCAACAAATACTGTATCCCCATACACGACCGGGCTGGCAATTACCGGACCTTTGGTCTCAAACGGGGTGCCCCAGTTGGCTTCACCGCTCAAAGCATCAACAGAATAAACCTTTTTATCGAATGAACCAATGATAACGCTGTCTTCCCAAACAGCTGGCGTTGACCATATTTCGTCACCGGTGCTAAAGCTCCACTGAAAGTTAAGGGAGCCAGCATCATAAGCGTATAAACTGCCATTGGTTGATGCAATATAAACATTTTCATGGCTAACAATCGGACTGCCGATAATTGGCTTGGATTCCTGGTCGTTTAAGCGAACGGTTTTAGACTGGCGATCAATAACGCTTAAAACATGCAAACGACCACTGTAATCGCCAAGGTAAACATTGTTTTCATAAAAAGCTGGTGTTGAATATATCATGGTTCCTGTAGCCGGGGCGCAACCGAGGCCGCCGGGCGCTGCCCCCGTATCCAGGCTCTCCTGCCATTGATGAAAGCCGTTTTCGGCATTTAAAGATACCAGTTTACCATCGGCAGAGCCCACATATAAGCTGTCGTTGCCTGTTACTACCCCAGACCAACCTGCTTGCGCCGCCCCAAAGCCAACACAGCTCGCAAGAACCATGCTGGTGACGATGAGCACGAAAATCAATGATAGTTTTAGTTTTTTCCTAATACGTTGCACTTCTTTTCCTTAAGTCCTTAATTACTGGTCAGAGCCGGGAACCGGATCATAACCACCCGGATTAAACGGATGACACCGGCAAATACGTTTTGCCCCCATAAATGATCCTTTAAAAAATCCGTAAGCCTTTATTGCCTCATAAGTATATTGAGAGCATGTCGGCGTATACCGGCATGACGACGGTAGCACACTTGAGATGTATTGCTGGTAGAACCGAATCATCTTAAGTCCAGAATTTTTTAACATATTTACTGATTATAAACCAGCCCTGCTTTTTCGAGAAGCAGACAGAGCCGGCTTTTTACCGCCTGAAAATCCATATTCGCAACCT
>PUOQ01000051.1 GCA_003552785.1 Dehalococcoidia bacterium | reverse complement strand
CAGGCAATGATTGCCTCTGCGCTTAAAATGACCTTAAGCCGGGTGCACCTGGTCTCCCATGGTACAGGTACCGGCCATGGCGACAAGCACTATCGGGATTGGTGCGTGGTGGCTGCTGTGCTGGCCAAAAAAGCCGGCCTCCCGGTGCAGTTTGCACTGAGCCGGGCTGAAAACTTCATAAACCGGTCCCACCAGTTTCCGGTGAAACTGGATATCCGCCTGGGTGCCCGGAGCGACGGCACTCTTACTGCCATAGAATCTATCTATTATGCTGATGCCTGTTCCAACGGGTGGCCGCTGGTGGTTGAGGCCAATGATGCCCTGAAGTTTACCTATAAGTGCCCCAATGGCAGTTTTAAGAACTGGACTATTGCCACCAATAAACCCAAAATCGGTTACTGGCGCTGCATTGCCCATCCCCAGTCAACCTGTCTTTCAGAAATTGCCATGGATATACTGGCTGAAAAATGCGGCCTTGACCCGCTTGAGTTCAGGCTGAAAAATATCACCACCCCCGATATGCCCGACCAGGATTCCGGCAAGCCTTTGTCCAGCAATGGCATGGAGCAGATACTAAACAGGCTGGCAGAAGCTATCAACTGGAATGAAAGCTGGCATCAACCCGGAACCCAAACCCTCCCGGACGGAAGGCTTCACGGTATAGGTATATGCGCCCACATAGACCCTCATGGCACCATGGCAAGACCGGTCAGTGCCATTGTGAACCTGAATAGAGACGGCACTGCCATGGTGCTTGATGGCATCAGCCGGGCCAGCGGTGGCACCAACAGTGCCCACTGTCATATAGTGGCAGAAACACTGGGTATAAACTATGAAGATGTGTTGGTGGGCGACTGGGGTAATACCGATGTCTGTGCGGATGGGGGCATGCAGGGTGGCAGCACGCGTACAATCACTACCGGCGCTGCTTTTTATATGGCTGCCCGGGATGCCAAAAGACAGCTTGTTGAAATAGCAGCCCCGATACTGGGCATTGATGCTTCAGATGTAGATGTCGGCCGGGGAAGGTTTTTTGACAAAAACAACCCGGATAACTATCAGCCGTACGCCAGAGTAACAAGCCGGATGCCGTATACCATTGTGGGCAGGGGTTATGGCTGGGAAAAGGAGTTGCTAGGGCCGGTTTATGACTTTGAAGCCGGTACCCCCTGCGAAGTAAGAGGGGCTTCAGGTGCTGTGGTAGAAGTCGCAGTTGACCCTGAAACCGGCGAAGTTGAAATACTCAAGTTTTACAATGCCGTTGATGCAGGCAGGGCAATTTTCTGGAAGGGATGCCAGAACCAGATAGAGGGTGGTATGGAGCTGATGATAGGCCAGGCTCTGTTTTACGAACAGATTATTGATTCAGACAGCGGGGCCACCCTGAACCCGAGCTATATTGATCACAAGTGGCCGACCACGCTGGATCTTGAATCAGACCGGCACGAGCCGATCATAATTGAGACCGATGATGCCTGTGGACCTTATGGCTGCAAGGGAGTTGGTGAACCGAGCGTTTCCAATTATGGGGCCATTATTAATGCAATATATAATGCTACAGGCAAATGGATCTGGGAATTGCCGGTTACACCGGCAAAAATCCTCGATACGCTGGGGAAATCTCAGGGTTGAACCGGGTTTAATAGTTCTAATCAAAAAAGCCCTGAAAAATTCAGGGCTGGTAAACTTTTTGGTAGAGCAAACGGCACGAAAGACAGAACTTTTAGTATGGTTATTTACCGAGAATAATTACAGTAGGCCAATTCCATTAAAGGCAGATGGCGCTATACATCAATTGCAAAGGCAAAGTACAGTATAAAAATTCACCAATATTATTTCAATAATTCAATAAAGTCTTCAACGCTGATTTCGGCAGTATGGATAATTTTCCTCAAGATGCCTTTACCGAGTTCCTTATGCTTTGGCACTGCTAATGAAACCTTCCCCGGACATACGAGCCAGGCATGGCTTCCTTTAATCCTTTTAACCCTATAACCTAGATTTTGCAGCGCCGCTATGCATTGATCACCGGAAACCATTGGGAGTTTTGGCACTATACAGCTACCTCTACCTGTTCGAGGGTGTACTCGCGCGGCATAGGTTCACCCTCTTCGGCCATGCTTTCCAGGCAAAGGCTGATAACTTCTTTTATATTTTCCAGTGCTTCTTCCCTGGTTTTTCCCTGGGTAAAACAGCTTTTTAGCACTGGCACCTCAGCAAGATAATAGCCATCTTCGTCCCGAGTAATTACAACAGGCAGCTTGATGTTTTTCATATTTTCACCCCCAGCCCTTATATGCGAATTATAACACACCAATATTCTAAACATGGGATACTCTATACAGAGTGAATTGTAGCAATAGTTCGGAAATTAAATTAGCGGGATTCAAAGCTAGAATGGTAGCGGGGGTTGGATTCGAACCAACGACCTCCGGGTTATGAGCCCGACGAGCTGCCACTGCTCTACCCCGCGCTGAACTTTTAATTCTATATGAATATAGCTTTGCATGTCAAATTTTGCCTGTTTCGGCTAAGTGGTTTCTTTGAGTAATTTATACCTGTTAAAATTATAACAAGTTCCCCTTTTATACTGTAAAGCAGTCGATAACTGCTAACTGCCACACTGGAAATTTTATGTTATACTGTTAGCCAATTGTTACCAGGAGGAACACTTGAAGGGCAAGGACATTTTATCTATTACCGATCTCGAGCCTGAAACAATAAGTGTTTTGTTGACCGATGCTCTGGAACTAAAAGGCGGAAGACAGAGAAGAATCCCTGAGGGTAAAGTTCTGGCCCTGCTTTTTGAAAAGCCGTCACTTAGAACCAGGGTCAGTTTTGAAGTGGCCATGATGGGCATTGGCGGCAGCAGTCTTTATCTGTCACCGGCTGAAGTAGGCCTGGGGAAAAGGGAGCCGGTAGCCGATGTTGCCCGGGTACTTGAGCGTTACGTCGATGTGATCGCTGCCAGGACCTTTAGCCACCAAAGTATTGAAGAGCTTGGCAACCATTGCTCAATACCCGTGATAAACGCCCTTTCAGATTTGGAGCACCCGTGTCAGGCTATGGCAGACATATTGACTATCATAGAAAAAAAAGGTGATATCAACGGCATAAAAATAGCCTATCTGGGAGATGGTAACAACGTAGCCAGCAGTCTGATGCTGGCCTCAGCCATGCTGGGGGCAGATTTTACTGCAGCATCCCCTGACGGTTACCAGGTTAAGGCTGAAATAATGAGTCAAGCTGAACAATACGCCTGGCAGTCCGGTTCCAGCATTAATTGCACTCAGGATGCAGGGTCTGCGGTTGTTGGGGCAGATGTTTTATATACAGATGTTTGGACCAGTATGGGGCAGGAAGAAGAAGCCCGGGTGCGTCGCGATGTATTTTTTCCTTATCAGTTAAATTCCGAGCTTTTGTGTAATGCTCCGGAAAGTGTAATCGTTATGCATCCTTTGCCAGCCCATCGCGGAGAGGAGATAACGGCAGAAGTAATAGAAAGCCCTCATTCGGTGGTCTTTGACCAGGCTGAAAACCGTTTGCATGTGGCCAGGGCTCTCCTGCTGTATTTGCTGGGCGGACTTGGGGTATATTCAGATGCTTAATACCTGCAAAAGGAGAGGCCCATGAACGCAATCAAGGCGGTATTTACCCGGGGTTGGGCGGCAATACTAATTGCAGCACTGGCAATTACCGGCTATTTGCTTGAATGGCCGATGGAAGCTTTTATTTCAAGCATTGCAAGTGTTCTGATTATTTTTGTCGGTTTTTCTGCAGTAGCTGCTCGCGAAAAAATGCTGGATGAATCGGCTGAGAGCCTGAAAGAGCTTTCCGGCTATTTTTACCACCGTTTTATGGGTGAATCTTCTCTCTCAATATTTGCCATTATAAATAGCGTGTTTAAGACTGAAAACACCAGCCTTTGGGAATGGGCGCGTTCATGTGACAACGCCGAGCGGGTTTTTAATACCTGGTGTGATAGCTTTAACACACGCCTGGAAACAGATCACCGGACACGGCGCTACAGTGCTTATTTACGTGTTTCGACCCGGGAGTTATGGCTGATGGTGAACATGTACCAGGAATATATTGAGCAGTTTGTAGAGGTTGCCAACCACGTTGAATTACCAGTTGAAACTATCGAACAATTCCAGCGGTTTAAGGTTGAATATAATACATTTGTGGGCCAGTTTCGCGATTTGCTGGCCGGGTTAAGGCGTGTAGCACGGATTGAGATAGAACCGCCCTCTATTAAAATGGCACCGGATATCAAGAAGGCAGGGTAGTTCCGGTTTTATCAACCAGGATTTAAAACCGTCTGAAAATACGGAAGGTTAGATTATTGTCAAAAGAAACTGAAAAACAGGCTCAAATTTCCGGCTCAAGGCCGGTTGTGGCCATAATAGGGCGCCAGAATGTGGGTAAATCCACTCTTTTAAACCGGATTTCAGGCAAGCGCATGGCCATAACAGCCGATTTGCCTGGAACCACCCGGGATCGACTGGTAACCACCGTAAACTGGCAGGGCAGGGAGTTTACACTGGTAGACACTGGTGGACTTGTAATGGACCCTGAGTCAAGCATTGAAGAAGGAATTAACCGGCAGGTTAAAGAAGCGGTAAGAGAGGCTGACCTGGTTTTATTTATTACCGACGTAGTGGATGGAATAACTCCTTCCGACTACGAAGTGGCCGGCTGGATTAGAAAAGAGGGGAGGCCGTTATTGCTGGTGGCCAATAAAGGTGACAACCCCAAACGCGAGGCTCTTGCTGTTGATTTTTACGGCCTGGGTATGGGCGAGCCGGTTGTCATCAGTGCCTATCATGACCTGGGAATAGGCGAACTGCTGGACAGGATAGTATCTCTGCTGCCCGAGAGTGATGAACCGGCTATTGATGACAGAGAAACCCTCAAGCTGGCTCTGGTAGGAAGGCCTAATGTGGGCAAATCCATGCTTTTAAACAGGCTGGCTGGCCAGGACAGGGTGATTGTGAGCAATATTCCCGGCACAACGCGTGATGCAATAGACACTCTGCTTTATATTGATGGCCAGCCTGTTGTAATTATTGATACCGCAGGTATAAAGAGGCGGGGAAAGGTTGGAAGAGGTGTAGGCAAGTACAGTGTATTAAGAGCCCTTAAAGCCATGGACCGGGCTGACGTTGCGGTTCTTTTGCTGGATGCAACCGAACCTGCTACCTCACAGGATACACATGTAGCCAGTTTTGTGGAACAGGCCGGCAAGGGCGTCATAATAGTGATCAACAAATGGGACCTGATAAGTGGTGTGGAGCAGGCGGAATTTAACCGCCTGGTCTCGAGCCGTTTCAAGTTCATGCCCTATGCCAGGATTATTTACACCTCTGCATTGACAGGCAAAGGCGTCAATAAGATAATACCTGAGGCTATGAAGATAAAAGAAGAGAGGAAAAAGCGCATCACCACCGGTGAACTTAATAACTTTATCGAACATGCCATAGCCGGGCACCCGCTGCCGCGCAAGGGTACAAAACAATTGAAAGTCTTTTATGCAACCCAGGCAGAGGTGGAGCCGCCGACTTTTGTTTTCTTTGTAAACGATTCTGAGATCGTTCATTTTTCCCTTCAGCGCTACCTGGAAAACAAGCTCCGGGAGGCTTATGGCTTTGATGGCACTCCTATAAAAATGATATTTAAAAACCGCTGGGCTTCATAAATGCTAGTATTTCAATTCGTTGTTGTAGTTATGCTGGGCTACCTTATCGGTTCTATACCCTGGGGCCTTCTCATCAGTAAATGGGTTGCCCGGATAGACATAAGGCTTTACGGCAGCGGGCGCACCGGCGGCACCAATGTACTGAGGGCGCTTGGGCGCAAGGCTTTTCTGCTGGTGGTTTTGCTCGACATATCCAAGGGAGCCCTGGCGGTACTTTTTGCCTATTTGATTATTGGCGGGGATGTTCTGGTTGTGGGAGGTTCCGGGCTGGGGGCTTTGTTCGGGCAGGCTATCGCCGGCCTGGCTGCTGTCATTGGCCACATATGGCCTATATATGCCGATTTCAAAGGGGGCAGGGGCGTGGCTACATTTTTTGGAGCATTGATAGCCATGTGCCCGGTAGCCGGTTTGTTCGGGGGAGCAATATTTATTATTACTGCTCTTTTGTCCGGTTATGCTTCACTGGGTTCAATTACCGGCATAGCAGCTTCATATGCTATTTTGGTTCCGATGACTCTTCTTTGGGGCTATCCATTTGAATATCTGTTATTTGCCCTGGCGGGAACAGTGCTGGTAACCTTCATGCACCGGGATAATATAAAACGCCTTTTAACCGGCAAAGAGCGTCGTATGAATAAAAGGGTTAAGATCAGAGATAAAAATTCAGGTGAGCAAAAGGTAGAGCCGGAATAAATATGCATACACCTGTAGTCACTGTAGTCGGAACCACTTCCTGGGGAATGACACTGGCTTATATATTGGCCAATAAAGGCTTTAAAGTTTTCCTGCTAGCAAGAACGATGCAGGAAGCCGACAAAATCAACCTTAATGGATTTGATGCCGTTAGAATGCAGGGTGTATCTTTCCCTGAAAGCCTTAAGGCAACTTCAAGCCCGGCTGAGGCACTGGAAAAGTCGGAAGCGGTGATACTGGCCGTGCCTTCCCAGACCATGCGCTCAAATATAAGGGGCATAAAAAAATATCTCAGAAAGCCTGTACTGATTATAAGTGCTGCCAAAGGCCTTGAGCTGGGGTCCAATAAACGCATGAGCCAGGTTATTGGCGAAGAAGTTCACCGGTCTTTGAAAAATTATATTTGTGTACTTTCGGGCCCCAACCTTTACCGTGAAATACTAAAAGGTTTGCCCGCCTCATCAGTGCTGGCCGCAGAGCGCGACGATGTTGCCCGCCGGGCGCAAAAAATACTAACAGCCCCAAATTTTAGTGTTTTTACCCAGGATGATGTTATCGGCGTGGAAATGGGTGGAACATTAAAGAACATAATTGCCATTGGCGCGGGCATGATCGATGGCCTGAATTATGGTGATAATGCCAAAGCGGCTTTTGTTACCCGGGGGTTGACCGAGATGAGTGCACTGAGTTTGGCCCTTGGAGCAAGCCCTCTGACCCTTTCCGGTCTGTCCGGCCTGGGTGATTTAATGGCCACATGTGCCAGTGCTCTCAGCCGCAACCATTTTGTTGGTTACGAGTTGAGCAGGGGTAAGAGCATGGATCAGATCAAAAAAGAGCTCGGATCAGAAGTTTCAGAGGGGGTTACTACAACCGCAGCGGTGCATGACATAGCCGGGCGCCTGAAACTGGAAATGCCAATTACGGAAAGGCTGTACAGTGTGTTATATCAGGGTTCGGCTCCACGCCAGATAATTTCAGAAATTCTTGGCATTGAAGGCCGTCACGAACTTGCCGGCAGGCGGTGGAGCCTTTTTTCTTTCCTGCGGCGTAATTCGAATAAAAAGTAGCTACTTTTTGTTTTTGCTACCTTTGTTAAAACTTTTTTCAAGCTCTTCAAGAAGCTTTTTCTGTTCTTTGTTCAGCTTTTCGGGTGTAACCAGCTTTACATTAACCAGCTGATCACCATAGCTGCTGCGCTGAAGGCGTCGTATACCCTTGTTTTTTAGTTTGAATACAGTCCCGGTTTGTGTACCGGCCGGAATTTTTAATTTTTCATCACCGTAAAGGGTAGGAATTTTTAATTCGCACCCCAGGGCCGCCTGGGCGAAGTTAATGTCCTGTTCATAGTAAATATCAAAGCCTTCGCGTGTAAAATGCGGATGCGGGCTTATTTCTGCATTAACGTAGAGATGCCCCGGTGGGGCGCCTCGATCACCGGCATCGCCTTCGCCGTTAAGCCGTATGGCATTGCCGTTGTCGATGCCGGCAGGTATATTTACTTTTAAAGTATGACGCTTTCTTTCTTTGCCCTGCCCGCGGCATTGAGTGCACGGATTTTTTACGGTTCGTCCCTCACCGTTACAGCGGGGGCAGGTCACTATATTGGCAAACCTGCCGAATAAGCTTTGCTGGACACGCTGGACACGGCCACGGCCGCCACAATCGCTGCAAACACTGGTTTCTGAACCAGGCTCACTGCGTGAACCATTACACCGCTCACATCTTTCGATGCGGTTGATGGTGATTTCCTTTTCACATCCCAGGGCTGCTTCTTCGAAGCTCAGTTTAACCCTGGCATGAATATCCGACCCGGCACGGGGTGCTGCTTCGGCTTCTGCTGAAGCTCCAAAAAAAGCATCAAAGATATCACCGAATCCACTGAACCCAAATCCGTTGAAACCGCCGAAGTCCTGCGACTCAGCTCCTGCATGGCCAAAGCGGTCATAGGCGCTTCTTTTACCTTCGTCCGAAAGAACTTCGTAAGCTTCGTTGACCTCTTTGAAGCGCTCGGCTGAGCCCTCCTTGTGGTTTCGGTCTGGATGATGTTCCTTGGCCAGCTTCCTGAAGGCCCTTTTTACCTCATCAGGGCTTGCATTTCTATCTATTCCAAGTATTTCGTAATAATCTCTTTTGACAGCCATAATTTGTCTTTCCGTTGATAGCCCCCCTTGTGGGTGCCCACAAGGGGGGCTAATAGACTCACTCTGTTAATTATTGTAAAACAAAGAGTAAGGTTTTCTCAACAATTATACCTCGCGATATTCACCTTCCACGGTGCCTTCATCGTCTTTACCGCCCGAGCCGCCCTCGCCGGTCTGTTCGCCACTTTCCTGTTCGCCGCCGGCCTGCTGCTGGGCTCCGCTTTCTGCGCCCTGGGGCTGTTGTTCGTATACAGCCGAACCGACTTTTTGCATGACACTGGAGAGCTCCTGTTGAGCCGTTTTAATAGCCTCGACATCCTGGCCGTTGAGAGCTTCTTTTACAGCCGAAATCTTTGTTTCGAGTTCCTGTGCCAGTTCTGCAGGAAGTTTATCCTTTTGCTCTGAAAGTGTTTTTTCAGCTGTATAGGCGGCATTATCGGCAATATTTCGTGTTTCTATCTCTTCTTTTCGCTTGGTGTCTTCCTCGGCGTGCATTTCTGCTTCTTTCTTCATCTTTTCGACTTCTTCCTTGGAAAGGCCGGATGAAGAAGTAATGGTAATTTTTTGTTGCTTGCCGGTGCCTTTATCAACTGCACTTACATTCAGAATGCCGTTGGCATCTATGTCAAAGGTTACTTCAATTTGTGGCACTCCTCTGGGTGCCGGCAGAATGCCGTCCAGCATAAATCGTCCCAGGGTTCTGTTGTCACCGGCCATAGGTCTTTCACCCTGCAACACATGGATTTCTACGCTTTGCTGGTTGTCGGAAGCGGTTGAGAATATCTGGCTTTTGGAAGTGGGTATGGTGGTGTTTCGGGGGATAAGTGTGGTCATTACTCCACCCAGTGTTTCGATACCCAGTGTAAGCGGTGTTACATCCAGAAGCAGTACGTCCTTTACATCACCTTTGAGTACACCAGCCTGGATGGCAGCTCCGACGGCTACTACTTCATCCGGGTTTACACCTTTATGAGGCTCTTTTCCGAAGAATTCCGTTACTTTCTTCTGAACCAGTGGCATGCGTGTCTGGCCACCTACCAGAATCACCTCATTAATTTCGGCATTGGTTTTACCGGCGTCCTTTATGGCCTGTTTGCAGGGCTCCATGGTTTTTTCAACCAGGTCCGAGACCATCTGCTCCAGTTTGGACCGGCTCAGGGTCAGGTTAAGATGTTTGGGGCCGGATGCATCGGCTGTAATAAAAGGCAGGTTGATTTCGGTTTGCTGCACTGTAGACAGCTCGCATTTGGCTTTTTCGGCCGCTTCGCGCAGGCGCTGGAGCGCCATGCTGTCTTTACTCAGGTCTATGCCCTGATCTTTTTTGAATTCCTCGATGAGCCAGTTTACAATGCGCTGGTCAAAGTCGTCTCCACCCAGGTGGGTGTCTCCGGCTGTAGACTTGACCTGGAAAGTCCCATCTCCAATTTCAAGTATAGAAATATCGAAAGTGCCGCCTCCAAGGTCAAAAACCGCAATGGTTTCATCACCTTTTTTATCCAGCCCGTAAGCCAGGGAAGCTGCTGTTGGCTCGTTGATAATTCTGAGCACCTTTAACCCTGCAATTTCACCTGCGTCCTTTGTTGCCTGTCGCTGGCTGTCGTTAAAATAGGCCGGGACGGTTATTACAGCTTCGGTAACCTTGTCCCCGAGGTATGCTTCGGCATCGGTTTTTAGTTTCTGAAGTATCATGGCTGAGATTTCGGGTGGAGGATATTCTTTTCCGCCCATGGTTACCCTGACGTCACCATTTTCAGCCTTGGTTACCTTATAGGATTTGCGCTTGGCGTCATCTGCAACAGGTAATTCACGTCCCGCCGGGTCGTTCCAGTTACGCCCCATAAACCGTTTGATGGAATACACGGTGTTGTCCGGGTTGGTAGTTGCCTGGCGTTTGGCTACCTGGCCTACCAGCCTCTCTCCACTTTTTGAGACAGCTACCACCGAAGGTGTGGTTCTGTTGCCTTCTGCATTGGATATGACAACCGGTTCACCGGCTTCCATAACCGCCATACAGGAATAAGTAGTTCCGAGGTCTATTCCGATTGTTTTTGCCATTTATTTTCCTCCTGAATTAATATTTTAATTATTGTTAATCTGAAACCTGTTTATTTATTCACCCCTGCCGCTTTGCTTTCTGCTACCCGTTGTTTCCCCGTTTCCGACAAGAACTGTAGATGGGCGCAGCACTTTATCATACAGCGTGTAACCTGCTTTTATCTCTTCTACTACTTTATCTTCTTCGCCGCAGGCCAAAGCCGCAGAATCATGGTAGTTCGGGTCAAACAAAGTGCCGACCGCTTCGATTCTTTTCAGCCCGCGCCCCTCGAGTGTTGTTTTTAATTTTCGATAGATATGTTTTACGCCTTCCACCCAGGAATGACCCTGAATATCTTCCGGAACGTTCTCAATTGCGCGTTCCAAGTCATCCAGGACAGGCAGCATGGCAAGCATCAGGTCTGCTTCAGCCTGCTTTATAAACGCGGAGCGTTCCTGTTCTGTCCTGCGCTTGTAATTGATAAAATCTGCCTGAGTTCTTTGTAATTTATTGAAGTATTCTTCTGATTTTGCCCGGGCAGATTTTAACTGCTCTTCATAAGAAAGGCTTTCTTCGGTTTTTTCATCCAGCCCTTCTACGTCATGGGAAACTTCACTATTTTTGCTGTTTTGCTCCTGCTCTTTACTGTTTCGTTTTTGAGTCAAAGTTAATAATCCTCCCTTAAGGATCTTTGTTATTGGTTATTAATTATTACCGGGCTGCCCGCTTGAGTCAGGCAGGTCCCGGCCATACAGTTCAGCCACCATTTTACTCATTATCAGCGAGAGGTGTCCCACCAGCGCAATGGCTTTTTCATACTGCATTCGGGTGGGGCCGAAGACGCCGATAGTACCGGTAAACTCATCAGGTACTCCATAACGGCTGATTACCAGGCTGAAATCCTGGGCTTCTTCAGACTGGTTCTCATCACCGATAACGACATCGACCTGGTAGCTCGAAGATCTACCGGAAGTATTCATCAGCTCGGTCAGGCGTTTTTGTTCGACCAGACCGAGTATTGTTCTTAACTGGTCGCCACGGCTGAATTCCGGCTGACTCAGCAGGTAAGGCAGTCCTTCTATATAGGACTCCCGGTTATCTTTCCGTGATTCAGCCTGCATGAGACGGCTTATGGCCAGGGCAATCTGTTGCTCAGTTGGGCCCAGTTTTACAACCTGCTTTTCGATATAGGTTCGTTTTTTGTCTTTAAACAATTTGCTCAATCTGGAAGCTATCCGGGAAAGCTCTTCCTGAGTCATGGCACTTTCCAGGTTGAAGAGTTGTTGTTTAACCGTGGCGCCCTCAAGTACGAGCACCAGCAGGGCAAGCATGGGCTGGAGCGATATGAGCTCAAGATGTTTGAATCTGGTTGCCGGGGTGGCCGGCCGGGTTACCAGTGCCAGGCTGCGTACCTGTTGAGCGAGCAGTGAACCGGCCAGTACCATCCATTCTTCAATTTCATCTTCGACCTGATGGAACAGGTGGTTGATCAGCATCTGTTCTACTACCGGCAGGCCGACCTTGTTCAGGTTGCCAACATAGTAACGATAGCCCTTGTCTGCTGGAACGCTGCCTGAGGCGTGATGTGGCCGGGTAATGTAACCCTCCTCTTCAAGGAGGGCCATTTCGTTGCGTATAGTTGCCGAGCTTACATTGATGCCAATGTGCGAAAGCACGCTGGATGATGAAACCGGCGCAGCGGTTTCAATATACCGGCTTACTATTGAATTAAGCACTTTAGCAGTTCTTGGCCGCAACATTCTTCCATTCCTAAATAAATTAGCAATCTACGGCTTAGATTGCTAACTAAAATGTATCACTATACCTGTTTCTTGTCAAGGAAAACTTTTCTTGATAAATCTATTGACTATGCTATTAATGAGAGGATAGACTTTGACGGAGCTAAATATGAAAGTAATAGGTTTAACCGGCAGCATAGGCAGCGGCAAAAGCACAGTGGCCGGGTTGCTGGCGCAGCAGGGCGTTGTGGTAATCGATGCTGACAAGATAGGCCACCGCCTTCTTGCAGAAGATGAGGAAATTAAGGAAAAGCTGGTTGGGTATTTTGGTGATAGTATAAAAGATAAAGCCGGCAACATTGACCGTGCCGCTCTGGCAAATCAGGTGTTTAACCGGCCTGAGGGTTTGCGCCTGTTAAACCGTTTGCTGCATCCGGCAATCCGCCGTGAAATTGAAGGCTTGCTAAAAAGATGCCGGGAGAAGGGGGAGGACATTGTCCTGGTTGAAGCAGCCCTTCTGGTTGAGGCCGGATGGCAGGATTTGTTTGATTATATCTGGGTAACTACTGCTCCGGAAGAAGTAATTCTTTACCGCCTGGCAGCCAAGGGGCTAAACAGGCAGGAAGCCCTGACGCGCCTGAAAACGCAGCTTGGCGATGCCGAACGGGTAAAGTTTGCCAGTAATGTGATACAAACCCACACTGGTTTTAAAGACCTTGAACACGAGCTTTCTCAACTTTTACAAAACCTCAAAGCTGAGGGGTATTGACATTGACTGCTTTGCTCGCTAAAATGCCAAATTAAACCTTTGCGGGTTATCTTGCAGGTTGCCCGGGTTTTCGTGGTTAACTGGTTGTAATAACTGGCACCCAACGTGTATCAAATATAATTTTAAGAAAGGGGGTGTAGTATATAACCAAAAACCGGGAATAGGTAACACAGGTTTGGTACTTCTTTAAAGCTATTCAATTTTAAGAAGGAGGGACAACTTGGCAGAATTAACCCGCGAAAGATGGACCAGTAGGACCACTTTTTTGTTTGCCGCCAT
>PUOQ01000015.1 GCA_003552785.1 Dehalococcoidia bacterium | reverse complement strand
GTGGCATGGAGTAACAGGCCCTGGTTGAATAATTATTATAAGCTTCTAATGCTTCATTAATTCACGGTGATACTGTTGTGGCGAAGGTCATATTGTCCAGGGCAAAACATACGATTTAAAAGCAGAGCCGGGTCTTTCTATATGGCGGAGGTTAAATGAGGCTGAGCCTTCAGCCTGCACGGTTTGCGAGCAGTCCGCCGGGTACGGTCAACCACAGCTGGTATTACCGCGCCTCGGGCAGGGCATTTTCAGAGTGCAGGTAACAGATGTTTATGAGCGCCGTTGCGCTTTTACCAGTGAAAGAACTTTGCCAGCCCTCGATGCGGCCCACATCAAACCCTTCTCTGCTTCCGGCGAACATTCAGTAAAAAATGGCATCCTGCTAAGGCGGGATTTGCACGCCCTTTTTGACCGGGGGTACATTACCATCAACCCTTTCTATGAAGTTGAGGTGAGCCGTAGAATTAAAGAGGAATTTGAAAACGGGCGCGACTATTATCAACTACATGGTAAAAAAATGAGGGTGCCGCTGGCTACAGCTTGCCGCCCTTCAACGAGTTACATAGAGTGGCATAATGAAAATATTTACCTCGGGTAAGCTATATAGTTAAATGAAGCAGATAAGCAACACTGGCAAATATTGATGCCGGAAAGAAGCAGAAGCAACCGTTGCTGACTACTTTGAAATGCTCTGTAAAGAGTTGAGGGGCCCTCCGGCCCTCTGTCAAATTATTGCTGGTTAAAACTCCCGGTTTGTTGGCATTATTTGAAAAATAAGCTCGTGCTGTATTAGTATTAACACAAGCCTGATTGAAGGGGGTTTAAATGTCTGAAGTTAGCCCCGAAATGGTAAACAGACTAAAAGGTTTCCTTTCACCCTGGCATGAATCTATCTCCAGCCCGTCACAAAGCCAGCAAAAGGTTCTTCAAAATCTCCTCAGCGGTTATGCCAGAACCGCTTATGGGCGCTATCACAAAGCAAAAGATATTAGTTCAATTGAAGAATACCGGCAAAATTTTCCGGTAATGACTTATGAGCAGTATTACCCTCTGATACAAAAGGTGATGCAGGGGGATACAGGCCTTCTGCTGTATGAAGAACCGCTGGGGTGGGCAATCACCCGGGGAACTACCAAAAATGAACCCAAGTTTATCCCGATGACCAAAACCGATATCGAAATGCGCGTTTGCGCCGGCAGGGCGATGTTAAACTATATTGCAACCAGTAAAGACTTCAGCCTGCTTGGAGGCGTGAACCTGAACCTTAATTTTCCTTCGGTGGCCGGCAGAATGCAGACCGGCGGAAAGGAAATCGAATACGGCTACAGCTCAGGTATATATGTAAAGCATGTTTCCACCGGCACACCCATCCGCTCGGTTCCTTCCCAGGAGGAAATAGACGCCCTGGGCGGAGGCAAGACGCGGAAGGACTGGGAAAACCGCTTTGAGCTTGCTTATGAAAAATGTAAAAATGAAAATGTAACCATGGTGGGTGGAGTAGCCCCCACAGCCAGCCTGTTTGCCCGACACCTGCGCTCCCGCCACGGCATATTCCCCAAAGATTTATGGAAAGTCCGCATTCTCACCCTTGGCAGCGTAGCCGGAATCAATACCCGGTACGCCCCCACCTTCAGGGATTATTACGGCCGGGAGGCTGTTGTACGCGAGATTTATGGTGCTACCGAAGGCATGTTCGGCCAGCAAATGGATGAAAAGCGCGCCTGGGTGCCCAATTATGACCTGTTCTTTTTTGAGGTAGACACCGGCAGTAAAATTAAAATGCTTCATGAAATGAAGCCGGGTGAAATGGGAAGCCTGGTTGTATCTACGCCCATACTTGCCCGTTACCGCATTGGGGATACCATACGGGCTTTCAAGCCACCCTATTTCCGCTGCATAGGCAGGGACAGATGGTGGACGCCGCTGTATTATGCCTGGACAGAGTTTGCCTCACTTAACCTGGGCCGTCTTTAAGCTATTTGCGTTTTACAAAAGCACTGAAAAGAATGGTCCCGGCAATGGCAAAAAGTACAACCGGAGTTATCCAGCCCCAGCCAAAGGACCAACCAAGGCCGACACCTATAAGAATGAAGCCGAAAATCATACTGCCGGGGGCCCACCAGCGTTGACCGGGCATAATTCCCCTGGCCACTGCCTGTACTATCATTATCACTCCCCAGCCCAGTAGAAAAACAGGTGGCCAGGGATCAAGCCAGTCATGTTGATCAATAAAACCGGTAGTGCGTGCCAGCAGCAGTAAACCAAGCCATATTAAAACAGCCGCCCAGGTGACAGCGTTAACCGGGTCGGAGCGCCATTTTTCTTCCCGGCCTTTTTCTTCCTTTTCGTTTTGCTTTTCGTCTTTTTCGTCTTTTTCGTTGCGTTTCCGGTCAGCCATAGCAGCCTCCTGAAATATGGTTATGAGAAATTATAGGGGTGCAGGCCAGGCAGGTCAATATGTTTTTAGGGTCTTAGACCTGATTATTTTTGTGCTTAATTAAAAAAGTATGACAGAAAAGACCGCTATCAAAGCACCGGCATCAAAGGCCACCGGGGAAAATTGCCCGGGTTAAGTATTAAATGGCACTTACTTGATGGTTGTTTAGGAGTAAATTGAAAAATGTTTGCTGACCCTGAATGTTTGCATTTGCATGTTGTTTTTGTTTTTGATATACTTCCAAAACTTTTTTAAAACCTGGCCGGTATTCACACCTTATATTCGAATCAAACAATTTATTTAACAGGTGGCCGCAAAACTTTTTACCCCTCGGCCACCTATTTATACTATCTAACGGCTGGCATAACCGGCCTTCTACCCACCTGAAGCCAGCATATACTCAACATGACAACCGGGGGATAACTATCATCTTTAACAGGCTAATTTAAGGTTTTTAAGGAGGAATTATTATGGGACACGGACCCTCAACAGAGTGGAAGACTGAGAAATCAGGGG
>PUOQ01000077.1 GCA_003552785.1 Dehalococcoidia bacterium | reverse complement strand
TTCCGTTATATACGCCTCGAGCGCTGTTAATGAATCGAACTCCTGGCCATCAAAGGGGCTTACAAATTTGGGGGTGGCGGTAGTTACTGTTACAGTCTTGGTTACTTCATCTCCGTTGCCACAAGCAGAAAGGATGAAGGTTGAGCCAACGGCAGTACCGCCAACTACTATTCCGGCATTTCTTAAGAATTGCCTTCTGGAGATTTGTTTGTTCTCCTGTTTTTCGGACATATCTGTCTTAATCGACCTCCTAATAAATTACCTGGATCTGGAAAAGGAATTTTCTTGGGCTAACTAATTACTTGTTTGTGTCGGCTGGCATCCACCTCCTTTTACTTTATTTATAAGAACTCCGAGTAAGTATTATTATATTCGAGTATCGGAAGAAATGGTGTAACAAACGTTACCATCGCCGGTTTACTGTGACTTCCAGGCATCATCGTTTGTTGTTTAATTCCTCCCAGAGTTCAATCAGCTGGCATATAAATCCGTCATAACACTGGCCGGGTGCCCGGTTTTGATCGAGCCTGTTTTTGGTGCTCATTCTGATACCAAGGGTGGCTCTGGGTTGTGGGGCCGTGTTAAATTTTCTGTTCATTTTTGTAAATGCATTTACTTTTTTTTAATTTACATGACTATATAAAATATATACCATAATAATGTATAATTGCAAATATTATAAAAAGACTAAATTTATAGTTGCAAAAAAGAAAATAAAGGGAAGAAACAGTTGCCGGGGAAGCAACGAATGACCGGGGCATTATTGATGAAATACTACTTTTCAATTTCTATTCGAACTATTTAGATCGTAAGAAAAATTAACATAAAAATGATTATAATAATTATCGCAATAAAGCATTAACATCAGGTTACATAATACTTGTCGATAAAATAATATTTTCTTTATCAAACGCTACTAAATTATAGTATGTATTTGTGAAGGTGTCAAACAATTTACTGGCATTTAATTATTCAAGTGGGTTATTATGTATGTGATGAGAACAGTTGCTGGGAACATTGACTGGATAAAGCAATTACGACAGCGTTTCGATAAAGACGTTAAGGGACTTATGGAGCGTGAGCCTCTATGGCAAAAGTGCCGTAATTGTGTTGATGGTTATTGCTGCGGCCATGAAATATATCCAGTTAAAAAGAGCCGCCTCAACCCCTTCAGGCTTGAGGAGTGGTGGTTGATGCTCGAGTATGTAAAAAACAATTTTTGTGATGAAGACCGGAAACGCCTGGCGAGAAATATATTTTCAAAACGCCCGGACTGCATCTTTCTTTTTGGCAATCGCTGCAGTGTTCATCCAGCACGTGCATGGGCTTGCCGGGTTCATCCTTATACTATATCTTTTAATCCAGGCTCGGCTTACTTTCCGGTGGGCGAGATATCATTACCTTCATGCCCTTCACTGGCCTCAGCTTTTGGTATCAAAACAGGTGAAGTTTTAGTTCAGAAGCCACGGGTAGTGACTCAAGACCCCATAAATCGCCTGGTTCAATTAAAACTAAGGAAGCGTAAACCTGTCTGGCTTATGGACGCTTCTGATTATGTTCGCGAGATAGAAGAGAGGGCAAAAGAGAGCGAAAGAACATTGGCGGACTGGGAAGCTCTCCTTGAACTTGCTGGAAAGGCTGGTGGCAAAGGAGGCCCTCTATTACAAATGTATTTGGAAAAAATGCAGGGGTTAAAGCGCCGGTCAGATGGCAGCTTGGAGGTATAAAATCATTCAGTTGCTAAGTTAGCTTATTGGTATTGTTTTAATTTTGACTCGGCTTGTTCAAAAAGCTCTGCTGCCCTGTAAGAGCTCCTTACAAGAGGTTTTGATGCTATTGCCGAAAAACCCATCTCCATTGCCAGTTGCCTGTAAACGTCAAATTCTTCAGGTGTGACATAAAGTGCTACCGGGTAGTGATTGCTAGAAGGTGATAAATATTGCCCCAGTGTGAGTAAATCGCACCCAACCTCTCGAAGGTCCTGCATTACTTGAAGCACTTCTTTACGGGTTTCACCCAGGCCCAGCATAATTCCGGATTTGGTAATGGTGTTTGGGCTTATACGTTTTATACTGGATAAAACTTCAAGGGAGCGCTGGTAGCTGGCCATCGGCCGCACCTTCGAATACAAACCGGGTACGGTTTCAAGATTGTGGTTAATAACTTCGGGTGATGCCGAGGTTACAGTCTGGATGGATTCAGGGCTGCCTTTAAAGTCCGGGATAAGAACCTCAACTTTGGTGCCGGGGACTTTTTCTTTTATGGTGCTGATGGTGCTCGAAAAGTGTTGTGCACCGCCATCATCTAGTTCGTCGCGGGTTACCGAGGTGACAACCACATACTTCAGGCCGAGCTTTTTAACTGCAAGCGCAATTTTTAAGGGCTCATTATTGTCAATAGCATCCGGGGTGCCTTTGGTCACCGCGCAAAAAGTGCAATTGCGTGTACAAACATTTCCCATTATCATAAAAGTGGCTGTGTTTTGAGCAAAACACTGGCACATATTGGGGCAAAGAGCGCTCTGGCATACAGTGTTCAGGTTTAGCTCGCTGAGAAGAGCGGGCACTTTAGACATTTCTCCGGCACGTGGAATTCTTTGTTTAAACCAATTCGGTAGTTTCTTGCCCAAGAACGTCTCCTAATACCTGTTCCTTTGATATTGGATCCAGTGAAACCTTTAAAACCTCGGAAAAGCAGGCCATTATTTTTTCCGCAACCTCCTCAATGCTTGTTTCGTGTTGCGTTAACTCTAATATGGAAGTAGCCTTTTTCCCGGCCAGGCCGCAGAGGTTGATAACATTGAATGTGCTAAGATCCGGGTTTACATTCAGGGATATTCCGTGCATGCTGACCCCTCGCTTGAAATGAAGTCCGATAGCGGCTATCTGCTCTCCTTTTACCCAGATGCCGGGATGGCTGCTCCAGCGCTCTGCATTAATGTTATAAAAAGCAAGCGTATCTAAAACAACTTCCTCAAGGTCGGATAAAAAGCGCCGCAGGTTACCTCCCCTTGCCCGTAAATCCATAATGGGGTAAATTATCAGCTGGCCGGGGCAATGAAAGGTAACATCACCGCCTCGGTTCGAATGGCAAACCTCAACCCCGGCTTTCTCCAGTTCAACCCCGGTGGCGATGATGTTTTCCTTTTTGGCAAACTTCCCGAGAGTGATGGTGGGTGGGTGCTCAAGAACAAGCACAATATCGTCAATTGTTTTATTCAATCTAAGTTCAACAAGCTTCTGCTGAAGTTCAAATGCCTTTTCATATTCAATTTTTCCCAGGAAGCATGACCAGCACTTATCCAAAATATAATTACCTAACCCCTGTGAACTGTCACCTGATTGCTAATATTACAGAGCATTTCTACCAGAGCCTAATCAATATCATGTTTATTTTGCATTGTAGCTTTTGAAACCACGTTTTAACAACCACACCCATGTCAAGCTAGTATTAAACCTGGATGAAGTGGTATTTACATTGTTTATATGTCCATCAATCATAGTCCGGGTTGGCATTTAATTGGGCATATTTTTCAGCGCTTATCAAATTGTCCAGCTCTTCCGGTTTGTCGTATTCAATAACATATAACCAGCCACTGAGATAGGGTTCACTAACCATTTGAAGCGATCTTGTCTTCAGCTCAAAGTTGGTCTGGACAATTGTTCCGCTTAAAGGCGCATAGATATCGGCATTCATTTTATTGCCCTCCAAGTTTGCCAGGAAGCGGTCAACAACAACTTCGGTTCCCGGGTCCAGCAAAAAAATGCTGTCAAGGGATCCGGTGAAACCAATTAGCAATTGCATCTTATCTGTGATGCCCAAAACAGCCAGGTTGTTATCCAGCAACTTGACCCAAACGTGCTCGTAGGAATACTTGCGATCTGCAGCCACTTTACTCACACATCCTGGAATGGCAACCATTTCCGGGTTAGAGGTTGGTGGTACATAGACAAAATCATCATTCCCCGGAGGCGCAGTCGGGGTAGGCGCAGTTGGTTGCGGGGTAGTACTGCCCGGAGGTGTTGGTTTGGGCGCTGTGGTTCCCGGTGTAGTTGCGGGCGGAGTGCTGGTGATATCATCATTGGAGCAGCCCGATGCCATGGCTAATGAGGTTATGGCTGCTCCTCCGGTGATCAAGCCGGCGTTTTTTAAAAACTGGCGCCTTGATATTATTTTATCCTGTTTGTTTTTAATGTTTGAACTATCCATTTGATCCTTCCATCATGTTTTAATACTTTTTTAAATATTATGAATGTTTATAAGCCTTAAAGTTAAAAACTCATCCCTCACAAAGTATTCAGGCATATGTGCTATAAACCTACTTCAAGGGTAATGAGTGCGCCTGCGACAATAAAAACCAGGGCCATTATTATGCGGATGATCTTTTCGGCCTTACCCAGGTTGGTAACCCATCTGGACACGGCACTAACACCTACAGCAATGAGAACCCCGAAAACAATAACCGGAAGACCGGTTCCAATAGCAAAAACCGGCGGTAGAAGCACGCCACCGGCCGAGGTAAGTGCCATGGGAATTAATATCGCAAAAAACAAAACCGCTACGTAGGGGCAGAAAGCCAGCGCAAATATAACACCCATGAGGAATGCTCCCAGCAGCCCCCAGTCAGAAACGCGGTTGCCCAGTGCCGACAGCCTGCCGCCGCCACCAAAAGAGAGCTTGTGGGCTACCAGCATCAGGATGCCGGCGATTATTAAGAGAGGACCAAGTACAAATGTGCCCAGGTCTTCTAGAAAGTTGCCAATTGTTGCAGAAGAAAGGCCTATGGTGATGACAAGGAGTCCGATTAATGTGTATGTGGCCATGCGCCCCAGGGAGTAGAAAAGGCTGGCCAGAATGGCAAATTTACGGTCTGTGATGCGGCGGCTTATATAGGCTATAGAGGCAATATTGGTGGCCATGGTGCACGGTCCAACGGCTGCCATGAGCCCTATAAGAAGGGCAGCTATTATCGTCACTTCAGTATTTATCACCAGCATGTGTATCTGGTCGGAAAGCCATGCCATTACTTTTCTCCTGTGATGATTTTATCAACCCAGTCTACCGCCAGGTCCAGGCAAAAACAGTTATCCGATTCATAGAAAAAGTCGACCTCTACCAGGTCGGCCGGTCCGGCTCCACCATTGTCCGGCTCGCCTTCGAGTGCCTGATCAAGGTTTTTATACATTTCGTTGAAAAATCTTTCTCTAAGCGTTTCATTGGTGCCGGTAGTATCTGTATATAACCAGATGCGGTTTACCGTCCACCTTTCCGTTTCCTCCCCGTGGTGGGTGGTAATAAAAAGGGAAAATTTGGGAGCATTGAATTCGTCGCGCTTATGCTGAAGGTCCGGGTCACGGTAGTCATATTTATTGTAAACCAGACGGCCGCTTTCAATTTCATCGGAATAATCTCTAAAGTCATTGGCAGAACCGTTGGTGCTTCCATTGGTGTTTTCGTTATCACATCCTGCCACAAGGCCAGTAGCCAGAATAAGTGTCAAAACCATTACCAGTAAAATTGTTAACTTTTTCATTTATTCCTCCCCTCCTGCAACTTTAAAAAAAGGAACTTGATCAATCAGGCCGCGTTTGCCTTTTCAAGCATTTTACCTATTTCTTCTTTGGAAGGCACTCTGCCGGTGCAGACAACTTCCTCATTGATCACCAGGCCGGGAGTGGTGAGAACCGGGTATTGCATGATTTTACCCATGTCTTTAATGTATTCAACCTGTGCATCCAGGTTGAGTTCTGTGACCACCTCTTTAACCAGCTTTTCCAGCTTGTGGCATTTGGCGCATCCCGGACCTAAAACCTTTATGTTCATTTTATAGCCCTCCTGTACATTATATTATATTATATTTAAATTTAAATGTTAACCTGCGATAGTTCCGAAGATAATGCCGGACAGGGTGGCAAAAACTACCACCAGCAGGATGTACGTCAATGTCTTTCTGGTGCCCATTATGGAGCGTATTACCAGCATATTCGGGAGAGACAGTGCCGGCCCTGCCAGTAGAAGCGCCAGGGCTGGACCCTTTCCCATCCCGAGGTCCATGAAAGCCCTTATTATGGGCACCTCGGTCAGGGTGGCAAAATACATCACCGACCCGAAAATGGAAGCAAAAAAGTTGGCCGTAAGGCTGTTAGTGCCTACATACCGGCTGACTATTTCTTCCGGTAGCGCCACCGAAATAATCCCGGCAACAAAAACCCCGCCAAGCAACCATGGCGTTATAAGGCGAACAAATCTCCAGGTTTCTTTCATCCATATTACGAATTCATCCCGGGTAAACCAGCGCCATATAATGACTGCCAGTGCAGCCAGGGCAATGCCAAGTGGAATCCAGTTGCTGGAAGCGGCAAGTAGAAGGATGCCAACCAGCACCGCAAAAAGGGTTACCTGTTGCCACCATTTTTTTGCGTCCGGGTCTACATCGAGGTTGGCAAAGGCCTGGTCATCTTTCTTGCCGGCTTCCTCCCTGCGATAAATAAATGACATAATGAGGCCGATAAATATAGCAAAGATAATAGCCCCGATAGCCCTCCCGGCACCCAGGTCGTAGCCCAGCAAGCGGGCGGAATAGGTTATGGCAAGCACGTTTATTGCTGGTCCTGAATACAAAAAGGCGATTGCCGGGCCCAGCCCCGCTCCCCGTTTATAAATGCCTCCAAAAAGGGGAAGCACAGTGCAGGAACAGACGGCCAGGATTGTGCCAGAAACCGAAGCTGTTCCGTAGGATAGAAAACGGTTGGCGTTCGGGCCGAAATATTTAAGCACAGAAGCCTGGGAAATAAAAACAGCAATTGCCCCGGCGATAAAAAAGGCAGGAACGAGGCAGGTGATTACATGGCCTGATAGATAGTATAACAGGCCATCCCAGCCTCCCCGGAGTAAGTCCAGAAAAAATTCCATCAGGCCTTTAACATCCCCTTTGCGGTGGCATCGGCTGATGTTTCACCGGATGTGTGGTTTTTGTCCCGGTCAGTGCCGATTGCCTTACAGTGACCATCGAAAAATAACCGCTCTGTGTTGTTAAGGTTCTGTTTGTCCAGCGCCAGCTGCCAGTCCTGCTGGCGGGTTTTCTCAACGCTGGACAGGATTGAGATTATAAAAGGATCTGAGGTTTTTATGTTTGCCTGATAAAGCGACCAGCGCCCATTTTTCCTCATTTTTAACAGCCCGGCTTTATAAAGCCGGGCAAGGTTTCTTGATGCCCTGGTTTGAGAAATGTCCAGTACCTGAACCACTTCGCATACACAGCACTCCCGCTCCAGAAGCAGGCCGAGAATCCGGAGCCTCATAATATCTCCCAGGGCTTTAAGCGCCCTTACATTTGTTTCGATTGACATATGATTCCTAATATGCGCATTTTCGGTTATTATAAGTGGTTTGCTGTCATGGTGTCAATATAATTAAATATCTGTACATGACAAGCCTGCAGGCGAAAAAGCTCATTTGAAGCGGTAATATAGGTGCAATTTATGGCTGGGGCAATGGCTTCTGCTATAATTTATGCGTGTCTAAAGAAGTAGCGCTCTATATTCATTTTCCTTTCTGCCTCACAAAATGCCGGTATTGCACTTTTGTATCCACTGAGGGGCAGGGGAAACATATAAATGCGTATTTAGAGTCAGTAAAAAAAGAGATGGAGCAATATGCCGGCAATTTCTTGGCCAGGAGTGTTTATTTTGGTGGTGGCACTCCCAGCTTGATGTCTGTAAACCAGGTTGAAGGGCTGTTATGCTGGATAAAGAAAATGTTTACTGTTCAAAGTGACCCGGAAATTAGCTTTGAGGTTAATCCGGGTACGGTTGATTATGGCTACCTGGCAGATCTGAGAAGAGCCGGAATTAACCGGATCAGCCTTGGTGCCCAAAGCTTTAGGGATGAAGAGTTAAAAGTGCTGGGCCGGCATCATACTTCGGCCGAAGCAATGTCTGTGCTTGATTCGGCACGTAAAGCCGGATTTGATAATATAAGCCTGGACTTGATATACGGAATACCCGGCCAGAGCCTGGATGATTGGCATCAAACCCTGGATAGGGCCATCAAAATGAAGCCGGAACACATGTCTCTTTACTGCCTGAGTCTGGAAGAAGGAACCCCGTTAATGGAGGGCATTAACTCAGGGGAATCGCCGCTCCCGGACCCCGATATTTCCGCCGACCAGTACGAAACAGCTGAAAATAAGCTTGGGCAAAATGGCTACTGTCAGTACGAGATATCGAACTGGGCCAGAAAAGGCAGGGAATGCCGGCATAATAAAGTTTACTGGCGGCATGAACCATATCTTGGAGTCGGGATGGGGGCATGTTCTTATATAAACAATGTCCGCCGCACCAATGTTTCCGACATATTTCAATATATGGCTGCTTGCCGCGGGCCTTTCGGTGCGGCTGTAAAAGAAGAAGAAATAATTGAGGGAGAGGTTAAAAAGGCTGAAGCTGTTATACTGAGCCTGCGGTTAAACGAAGGCGTGTGCTTTGAAGATGTATACAACCCTGCCGGTGCCGGGGCCTGCCAGCATTATGGCCAGGTCTTTAATGAGTTGACCGGTTATGGTCTGCTGGAGAGCGACGGCTCTTTGATAAGGTTGACCCGCAAGGGCAGGTTGCTTAGCAACGAAGTTTTCTGGAGGTTGTTACCGGATTAAAACATCTTTAATTGGAATATTAATCAGGACGGAACTAAAGAAATGGATCAGAAATTAATCAGAAATTTTTGCATTATTGCACATATTGACCATGGCAAGTCTACCCTTGCCGACCGGCTTATAGAGCTAACCGGTGCTCAGCGCCGCAATAAAAACATTGATCTGGTTATGGACAGCATGGACCTTGAGCGTGAGAGAGGTATAACCATAAAGGCTAAAGCAGTTCGCCTGAACTATGCTGTACCCTCAGGCGAAGTATTCCGGTTAAATTTGATCGATACTCCCGGTCATGTTGATTTTTCTTATGAAGTGTCCCGGACACTGGTTGCATGCGAAGGAGCTGTGCTGGTAATTGATGCTACCCAGGGTATACAGGCACAAACTCTGGCAAATATTTACATTGCCATGGAACATGATTTAGAAATTATCCCGGTAGTAAACAAGATTGACCTTCCCGGCAGTGAGCCGGAACGAGTGCTCGAGGAGATAGAAACTGTGCTCGGGTACAAGGAGGAAGAAGTTCTTTTTATAAGTGCAAAAACCGGCGAGGGGGTGGAGCAGTTATTAAAGACTATTGTCAAAAAAGTTCCGCCTCCTTCAGGTGATCCTGAATTGCCGTTAAGAGCTCTCATTTTTGATTCCCATTATGATGACTATAGAGGGGTTATTGCCTACCTGAGGGTTGTAGATGGAGCATTAAACAGTGGACAAAAAGTGCAACTTATGGGGCAGGGAACCCATATGGAAGTGCTTGATCTTGGGTATTTTGCACCTGAGCCCCGTACTGAAGAGCAATTAAGGGCCGGTGAAGTTGGGTATATCGCCACCGGGCTAAAAAGTGTTGCTGAGTGCCGCGTTGGAGATACTGTGACATTGACCAAGGGGGGTGCCAGAGAGCCGCTCATTGGTTACGATTTACCCAAACCGATGGTGTTTGCTGGTATCTACCCGGCACAGGCAGATGAATATTCGGATTTAAGGGAAGCAATCGAAAAATTAAATTTAAATGACGCTTCTCTGGTATTTGAACCTGAATCATCTCCCATATTGGGGCAGGGCTTTCGTTGTGGCTTTTTGGGTTTGCTGCACCTTGATATTGTAGTTGAGCGCCTGGAGAGGGAATTTTCCCTATCACTTGTAGTAACAGTTCCAGGGGTTAGATTTTTGGCTACCAAAACCAGTGGAGAAGTTATCACTGTAACCAGCCCGGCCGACTATCCTGATCCTGGTGAGATACAAAAAGTTGAAGAGCCATGGGTTAAAATTTCTATCATAACACCCTCGAACTTTATCGGCGCCCTGATGGAAGTTGTTCAGGAATATGAAGGCGTATACAAGCATACGGAATATATGGGGCAGTTTAAAGCTATTGACGAGGCCGGCCAGAGAGTCCGCCTTGAGTATGAAATGCCGCTGCGTTCCATGTTGACCAGCTTTTATGACTATTTAAAAAGCCGCAGTCGTGGTTATGCCTCTCTGGACCATGAGTTTTTGGGTTACCGTGAAGCTAAACTGGTAAAGCTGGATGTGCTTGTCAATGAATTAAAGGTGGATGCATTCAGCCGCATTGTTCCGCCTCATAAAGCATACGAAGTCGGTAAAGCTATGGTCGCGAAACTAAAGGAAGTAATCCCGCGTCAAATGTTCAAGATACCTGTTCAGGCTGCAGTTGGTGGCCGTATAGTAGCCCGGGAAGATATTTCAGCCCGGAGGAAAGATGTGCTTTCAAAATGTTATGGCGGAGATATTACCCGGAAGCGTAAATTGCTTGAGAAGCAGAAAGAAGGCAAGAAGAAGATGAGGATGATCGGCCGGGTAGAAGTTCCCAAAGAAGCTTTTCTTGAAGTAATGAAGCTCAACTAATTGGGATTACCGGCATTGCCTCGTGATGTAATTGCTTCTTCTTGCCTGTTGGTTTCCCGTGGTTAATAGCCCGGTTTTATTTTATTTCAACCAGTTCGATTTTAAAAGTCAGGTCCTTGCCGGCCAGTGGATGGTTTGCATCTACTGTGATGCCCTTGTCGCTAACATCATTGACGCTAACTATCATTGTCTGCCCGTCGGCCTGTCGCATCTGAAGCTGCTGGCCGATTTCAGGGTTGAGGTCCGGCGGCAATTGAGCCTTGTCTATCTCAATGAGCCTGTTTTCGTCGCGTTGACCGTAGGCCTGATCAGGGGGGATGGTGACTGTTTTGGTTTCGCCGACCTTCATACCGTTCACAGCTGATTCAAAGCCGGGGATAACCTTGCCTTCACCTATGGTAAATTCCATTGGCTCGCGTTCCAGTGATGAGTCAAAAACATTGCCATCACTAAGTGTTCCGGTGTAGTGTACCCTAACTGTGTCTCCATTGTTTGCCATAAGTTTTACTTCCTCTCCTTTGCACCCAATGACTAATACTGCAGCTGTTAATAAGGCTGCCAGACATGCGATGCATTTGAAATATATTCTTCTGTCAGTTCGAAGCATTTTATTAAGGGGGTTCATCCGGGGAAAGAAGCTTTGGTTTTAATGCAAATCTTTAATTTTAGACCTGACTGGAAGTGTAACACAGTTTGACGGGGTAACGCCAAATCGGGTACAAAATCGGCAGTGGTTCAAATTCGGATGTTTTTATTTTGGCTTCTTTTGAGAATTTTTAAATCTTTCCTGAGATTCTATAATAGCTTTGTAGGCATCATCTCTGCCACCCCAGCCGTCAACGCCTGTTTTTTTGGCTTCAAGCTCTTTGTAAATAGTAAAGAAGTGCTCGATTTCCTTCAGCGTATGCGGCGGTACGTCGTCAAGGCTGTAAATAAAGTTCCACATTGGATCACCAACCGGAATGCAGAGTATTTTTTCGTCCGGGCCTTTTTCATCGCGCATGTTGAATACGCCAACCGGGCGGGCATCTATTATACATCCCGGAAATGTGGGCTCCCAAACCATTACCAGTGCATCCAGAGCATCGCCGTCACCGGCAATGGTATCCAGGATAAAACCGTAGTCGCTGGGGTAATGCACAGAAGAAAACAACATGCGGTTTAATTTGATGGCATTTGTTTTTGGGTCCCATTCGTATTTGTTGCGGCTGCCTTTGGGGATTTCAATCATTACAGTTACGAGCATAAAGTTACGACTTCCTTTTATATAATATCTGAGGCACTATTTAAAAAAACTTTCCTGGTAAGCAAACAGGGCTTAATTATATTATTTTACCCGTAATATATACAAGTTACCCCCGGAAATGGCCCGTCTTAACCGGCAGGTGGCGACAAAGGGTTGTAATAATGAACCCTGTTTCTTAAAATATGTCTTATAGAATCTAAAGGAGGTTTTAAAAATGGCAGAGGAACTTGGCAGGATTACCAGGCCGGAAGCAGAGCAATTTAAAAAAGGAAGGCGTCTGTTTATGGTTCCGCTCTTGTTTGCTCCTCCTTCTCCGCCCGGTACTTTGCAAGAAATTATAGACCGCTACTGGGTAGAAGCACTCCAGCAAGTAAATAGCCTGGAATCGCGCATTGGAAAAATCAACCGTGTATACCACGAAATGGTGGCTGAAAATGGTGAGAGTGGGCTCAAGGCTGTAGAATCAATGAGTCCTGGCAGCTGCCAGTTTGCCAGAAATGCGCTCGAGCGGGGGGCGGAGTTTACAGGTGTTGAAGATAGCAGTTTACTCGGTGAATTTATGGACTGGGGTCGCTGTTTAGCTGTCGGTCTATACAGCAGCACGGTTTTGGAAAAAGTTCTTAATTTTTACCAGGAAGTCCAGGCAAAACGCAATCAGGCTTTAGCCTCAAACATTGATAAAAGCCTCGGCAGTGACGAGATAGGCCTGTTGATTGCGGGTGAAAATCACCGTATCCAGTTTCCTTCAGATATAGAGGTTTTCTATGTGGCTCCGCCTGCTCTGGATGAATTCAAGCGCTGGCTCCGAGAGCAGGAGTATTCCGGGTCAGGCAGCCAGGCAAAGCCAGCAGAAAACAAAGCGGGAAAAGAAGCTGAAAAGAAGGAAAAAGCCGCCCAAAAAGGTGCTGAAAAAAGCAAAAAAGCACCTGCTTCAAAAACTCAAAAAAGATCAAGAAAAAAGGGTGAAGGCAAATAATCTTTATTCCGGTTAAATTGATTGCCTCCTATTAAGATACTGAAGCCGGGTTTACTCCCGGTTATGGGATATTTTGTCCAAAAGGCTATCCAGGGCCTCCAGGGATTTTATACAGTAACCATTGATTTTATCCCGGTTAAAAATTCCTTCCCGGTCAACCAGGACGCCGGTCATTCCTGCCTGGTTGGCCCCAATAACATCAATCTGGTACTGGTCGCCAACATAAACACATTCTGACGGCTTGATGTTAAGTTTTTTTGCAGCATATTTAAAAGCGTCCGGGTCGGGTTTGCTCAGCCCGGTTTCCATGGAAGTTGCAATAATGTCAATAAGCGAATCAAGCCCCATCTCCTGGCACATCGGCCTTATATCAATATCGATGTTGGAAATGATGCCGGTTCGTAAAGCATTATCTTTTATTTGCCTGAGTGCCGGCAGTACATCATCAAAGAGTACCATCTTATAATCGGTATTTTTCAGGTAGCTTAAAATGCCGTCAATTAATTCCGGACTGCTTTTGACGCCGGCCGTTTTTAAAACTGCTTCTTCGTAACCGCGCCATATTTTTATTTGCTCTTCAGCTGTCCGGTTCTGCACCCTGGATAAGGTGTTTTCCTTATAGAAAAATTCGTCCCCTGCTTTGAGCCCGTGGGCAATTTTTTGCCTGTCAACTTTTTTTCCGAATTCTTCAAGAGCTTGCGCGTGTACATCTTCTCTTGCCGGGCGATAGGTTATGAGCGTATTGTAAAGGTCAAAAAAAACAGCCT
>PUOQ01000087.1 GCA_003552785.1 Dehalococcoidia bacterium | reverse complement strand
GAGATGATACACATTCGTTTGATACAGCACTTATTCATGCCTTGCGCCATGACCCGGATGTGATTGTGGTTGGTGAAATGAGAGATGTGGAAACTATGTCGATTGCTATTCGCGCAGCTGAAACCGGCCACCTGGTTATGGGAACGTTACATACCCGTGATTCTGCCCAGACAGTTGACCGTATCATAGATATGTTTCCGTCCAACCAGCAATCTCAAATACGAATGCAGATTTCACAGAGTATTGAGGGAATTCTGTCTCAAAGCCTTCTACCCAAACTTAACGGTAAAGGCAGGGGGGCTGCTTTTGAGGTAATGCTTGCTAATGCCGCCGTGAGAAACCTCATAAGAGACGGGCGTACTTATGAGCTACCGAATGTTATCCAGTTAAACAATAAGGATCATATGTATACCCTGGACCAGTCGCTGGCTATACTGGTAGGCAAGGGGTTGGCATCAAGGGAAGAAGCCCTCTCTAAAAGCAGTAACCCTGACCGGTTGGAAAAGCTGCTGCAGTTTAATTCGGGCAAAGGCGGTTATCCGGGCTTTGATAATTAGTAAAAATACCTGCCGGGTATAATGGGATGTGTTGGTGGCGGAAATGCTTTCTTTTTTAGCCGGTAGAATTAATACCCAAATAATCGGTAAAACCATCAAGGTATATCAATCCTTGCCTTCTACTATGGATAAAGCCCGCGACGAAGCATTGAAAAACGACAGTGAAGGCCTGGTTGTGGTTGCGCTTGAACAGACTGAAGGGCGTGGCCGCATGGGTCGTAAATGGATTACCGGTGAGGGTGGCCTGGCGGTTTCTGTGTTGTTAAAACCAGATATTCGTCCGCTATATGAACTTACCATGCTAGGAGGTCTAGCTATTCTCAGAACCTGCAAAGCTTTAGGTGTTACCGGTGCCGGGATTAAATGGCCAAACGATGTCCTGGTGAGCGATAAAAAAGCCGCCGGAGTGCTGGTGGAATGCCGGACTGGAGAAGGCGGTTATTGCATAGTTGGAATGGGTATAAATGTAAACCAACTTCCGGAATTATTGCCGAATATGCCGGTTGAGCCAACCAGCCTTTCACTGGAACTGGGTAAAACCATAAATATGGCCGAATGCCTTGGTCTTTTACTCAAATTTGCCGATGAACTTTATGTCGATATAAGCACCGGAGGGTCGCTTTTTGAAGAGTGGAGACAGAATCTGGTGACCCTGGGGCATAAAGTAAGCATTAACACCCTTAATGGTGAACGCCAAGGGATGGCAATAGATGTAAATCCGCATGGATCCCTGGTAATTAAATCACCCGAAGGTGAATTAATTACCATTACCGCCGGGGATGTCAATCTCAAGCCATAAGTGATTTACCCGCCTGCCCATATAACCGGGGCAGGCGGGTATTTGGTTTTATTCTTTCCTGTCAGACTTTTTCAGGAATGCGTCAATAATATCCATGGGCAAAGGGAAAACAATGGTGCTGTTTTTATCAACAGCAATGTCAGTTAATGTAGACAGGTAACGTAACTGCAGGGTTACCGGCTCCCTGGCAATGATGTTGGCTGCATCTGCTAACCTCTGGGATGCCTGGAATTCACCCTCTGCGTGAATGACCTTAGCTCTTCTCTCGCGTTCGGCTTCTGCCTGGCGCGCCATTGAGCGACGCATCGATTCGGCCAGTTCCACATCCTTTATTTCAACGTTGCTTACCTTTACTCCCCAGGGGTCAGTGTGTTCGTCGATTATTCCCTGGATTGTCTGGTTTAACTGTTCACGTTTGCTGAGCAGTTCGTCAAGTTCAGATTGACCGAGTACGTTACGGAGGGTGGTCTGGGATATCTGTGACGTAGCTTTAATATGGTCAAGAACCTTAACTACTACGTCCTGGGGGTTTACAACGCGGAAATAAACTACAGCGTTTACCCGTACCGTGACGTTATCTTTGGTGATAACATCCTGAGAAGGTACGTCCATGGTAACCACCCGAAGGTCTACTTTGACCATGCGGTCAATGAACGGTATTATGAAAAAGATACCAGGGCCACGAGCGCCCACCAGCCTTCCCAGGCGGAAGATTACGCCGCGTTCATACTCGGATACCACCCTTACAGACATGCTGATAAGTGTAAAAAGCAGGAATAAACCTACTGCCAGATAAATAAGTTCCATTAGTTACCTCCTTGATTTATTTTTTTACATAAAGGGTCAAACCTTCAGACCTTGTGATTACTACTTTTTCTCCAGCCTCAGCAGTGCCTTCTTCAAGTATCGCCTTCCATATTTCACCATCAAAAAACACAGTGCCTTCAGGGTTTAACTGGGTGTGAACAGGCACCTGTCTACCACTGTAAGCTTCGCTGCCGGTGCCGACCTTGTGCCGGTGTGCAACTACCACTCTTTGAATAACAAAAATTAAAAAAGCAGCAATCAGTAAAACGACTATTGCTATTAGCCATGGATTCACACTAAATAACGGACCTCCTTTAAACAAAATTAAAGAACCGGTAGTGAAGGAAACTATACCTCCGGCGGTAAATAAGCCGAAAGTCGGCGTGAAGGCTTCTGTGATAAAAAGGGCAAAAGCAAGTACCATGAGAAGAATACCTGCGTAATTTACCGGCAGTACACCCAGAGAGTAAAAAGCCATCAATCCTGATATTGCTCCAAGTACGCCAGGGAATATCAGGCCCGGGTTGAATATTTCAACGGTTATACCCAGTATGGCAAGGCTGAGTAATATATAGGCGATATTGGGATCGGTTAAAGCCAGTAGCAAGCCTTCCATGAAAGTCATTTCGACTTCATTTACAAAAGCATCGTAAGTGTTCAAAACAACTGTTGACCCATCTGGACGGGTTACTTCAAGGCCATCCAGCTGGTTTAAAAGGTCCTCAATGTTAGAGGCGACAATATCTATCACGTTTAATTCCAGGGCTTCATTGGCAGAAGCAGAGGCAGCTTCCCGTACGGCCAATTCTGCCCAGTCAGGGTTGCGGTCACGAG
>PUOQ01000034.1 GCA_003552785.1 Dehalococcoidia bacterium | reverse complement strand
TGAAATTCATTCACGCATATTGGACAGTCATGGCCAGAAATATATTCTTAGTGTATCAAGAGATATAACCGAGCGGAAAAAACAGGAGGAATCCCTGCGCTCCATTAACGAACAACTAAACGCGATTATTGAAGCTTCCCCTTTAGCCATCTTTGTTACTGACAGAAAAGGAATCGTTTTAACATGGAATCCTGCTGCGCAGGAAATATTTGGCTACACCCCGGAAGAAGCCATAGGTCAATTTCTACCTGTTGCAACCACAGAAAAGATTGACGAATTTAAAAATTTGTTAAACAGAGTCTTCGATAACGGAACCCATCAGCTCAATGTTGAGCTATGCAGAATAAATAAATACGGTGAAAAAGTAGATATAAGCTTATCCGTAGCTCCTCTCCGCGGTAAAGAAGGCGATGTTGTCAGCTTGCTGGCAATCGCCAGTGATATTACGGAACGAAAACTTGCTGAAAAGGAAATCGATAAAAGAATGGGTGTCGAAAGGACCATTTCCTTTATCGCATCCGGATTCGTCAACGCAGATAATATTTCTGATTCCATTAATGATGCGCTTGAAGCTTTGCGTGATTTGACCGGAGCAAGCCGCTGCTATTTAACCCAATTTCACAGTGATTATTCCTTCATGGACAATATATATGAACGACACTCAAGAGGCACCTTTACCAATATAGACAAATTCAAACAGGTGGCTGTAAATACTGATTCATTTGTTTTTCAAACACTCAAGAACGGGCAGGCTTTCAGAGTAGATAATGTAGATAAACTCCCCCTGAATGCAAATTACGAGAAATCTCTACTTAAAGCCATAGGCGCCAGGTCTGCAATCATTCTACCATTGCACGTCAATGATAAACTTTATGGTTTTATTGGCATAGACAACTGTGATTACCCCGTAAAACACTCTGATGAAGACGTATCTATTTTACAAATTGTTTCCGGTATCATTTCAACAGCACTTGAAAAAGAGGTGGCCATAAACAATCTTACCCAAAATGAAAAGTTATTAAATACTACCGGGCGCGTTGCAAAAATCGGGGGCTGGGAATTAGAAATAGATGGTCGTTTTTTCAAATGTACTGATGAAATATTCCAAATACTCCAAATAGACCCCTGTCACCCCGTCCCGATAGAGAAATGGATTAATTTATTCAAGCCCTCCTCGCGCAAGCTGTTGGAAGCCGCCATCAAACAATCCATAGAGAAATTCGCACCCTTTGACCTGGAACTCGAGTTAGTCCCATCGGATGGCAATAATAAGTGGGTTCACATAATTGGCAAGCCGGAAAGTGGAAACGGCCGGGTAGTTAAAATTTTCGGAGCCCTGCAGGACATTACATCTCGCAAAAGAGATGAAGAGAGTATTAAATCTGCTCTTAAAGAAAAGGAGATTCTACTTAAAGAGATACAACACCGCGTTAAAAATAACATGCAGGTAATTTCCAGCTTGCTCAGCCTGCAATCCGGGCAAATAAAGGATGTTGAAGCACAAACCGTTCTAAAAGAGGGCCAGGAAAGAATAAGGGCTATGTCGCTTGTTTACAATAAACTTCATCAATCCAAAAACCTGGCAGTTATTAATTTTGATGAATATGCAAAGGATCTTATTACAGACCTGATAAGGTCTTATGCGGTTAGCCCTGCCGATATTGAAGTAAATGTAAAGGTCGACCCCATAAGATTGAATGTTGATCAAGCCATACCCTGCGGACTGATTATCAATGAACTGGTTGTTAATGCTTTGAAATATGCTTTCCATGACCAGCAAAAAGGACTTTTGGGTCTGACGCTCAAGAAAAAATATGGAAACTGGGTTGAACTTGTGATTTATGATAATGGCAGTGGTGTTCCTGCTGACATTGACATAGACAACGCAAAAACTTTAGGATTGCAACTGGTAAAAAGTTTAACAGAGCACCAATTAAATGGTGAAATAAAACTGGATCGCCGGTCAGGTACACAATTTACCATAATATTTATGAGAAACAAGGAGGAATTCAACATTGGCCAGGATACTAATAGTAGAAGATGAAGCGATCACTGCTCAAGATATAAAAAACACATTGGTGAAACTGGGTTATGAAATTACAGGTATCTCCGCTACTGGTGAAGATGCAATTCACAAAGCAGAAGCCAACCGGCCAGATATCGTATTAATGGATATTGTTCTTCAGGGTAAGCATAGTGGCACTGAAGTAGCTGAAAGAATTAAAAATAATTATGATATTCCAGTTGTGTACCTCTCGGCATACGCTGATGCCGATACGTTGGGTGAAGCTAAAAAGGCTGAACCGTTCGGTTACATTACAAAACCTTTTACCGAAACGGACATACGTGTAACAGTAGAAATGGCATTATTTAAGGCCAAAATGGAAGCCGAGAGACGTGAACTGACACAAGCATTGAAGGAAGCCCTCTCGGAAATTAAAACACTACGAGGCCTTGTACCAATTTGTGCTGCCTGTAAAAAAATCAGGGATGATGAGGGTTTCTGGCAATCAGTCGAAAAATTCATTGAGGACCGAACACTGGCTGAATTTACCCACGGGATGTGTCCTGACTGTGTCCATAAGCTATACCCTGAGTTATTCGCAACGGATAAAGACACCGGCAATAATGACTGTAGCGAATAAAGGGATTCTTTTATAACAGAGGACCCTTTTTCAAACATGCAGTTATGGGCGTATGTTTATTTTACAATCTTTATTTGGGCATCCAGTTAACAGAGTCGCTTCCAGGTTTTCATCTTTCCAGGCTGCTTTTCAGCAAATAATTTTATCCAGTATAACTGTTATTTATAAACTGTAGTTGTCAAATGCTATATTCTAAGGCATAATTCAGATATCATAAATTATGTCTTATTTGAAATTTAGTTACCAGGACAAGAAAACACCAATACACAAACTCAACCCTGTTATAACCACGGTCTGGGTAGCAAGTGTTGTCATACTGGCGTTGCTTTTGGACCATCCGGTTTTTCTTGCCCTCCTTTTTATTTCTACCATCCCTGTTGTTTTTGCCGCAAAGATACACCGTGAATGGGCAATTTTTGTGAAACTTGCTTTTTATCTGGGGATTGTAATTGTCATTATCAATTCCCTGGCCAGCAACAGCGGATCAAATATATTGTGGCAACCAGGAATTCACCTCCCGCTGTTAGGTGAAATGGTGATAACAATGGAAGCACTTTTTTATGGCTTTGTCATGGTAATCAGGCTACTTGCAATTATTTCTGCATTTTCTATTTTTACCTTTACCGTTCATCCTGATAACATGCTTATGGTAATGCTGAAGTTCAAACTACCCTACAGGTCAGCAATGATGACTGCACTGTCTACGAGGTTCGTACCTACACTGATCGAAGATGCGATGCGCATAAAAGATGCACAGCAAGCAAGGGGGCTTGATTTTGATAAAGGAAATATTTATGAGCGCATAAAAAAAAGGGCATCCATTTTTACATCCCTTCTTTCAAGCTCTCTTGAGAGAACCATACAAATAGCTGAATCCATGGAAGCCAGAGCCTTCGGAAGCTGTAAACAAAGAACTTATTTTCATCAGACCAGATTAGATGGTGTTGACAGGATACTTCTTATATCACATATATTGATCCTGGCAGTTGCAATATTTTCCAGTATTAAAGGTTTTATTTACTTTCAGTTTTATCCTGAATTGAACGGCTTTGTTCTGCCTGTGGCTGGCTGGATTATAATTGCTGCAATACTCATATTATTACTTTCCATAACTCCTTTAGCCTTATTAAAAAAGAGAGCTGTAAATTGATATATCTTAAAAATGTTACATTTCAATACAATGACGCCTCTTTTGCTGCAATTGTAAATGTTAACTTAAATATTGACGCCGGTGATTTTGTGCTGTTAACCGGAACGTCGGGCTCAGGGAAATCAACTTTATGCCGTGTATTAAATGGCCTTGTGCCACATTTTTACGGTGGATCCATTTCCGGAGAAATTGAAGTTTCTGGCTGCAACCCGCTCGAGGTATCTCCGGGTGTTATGGCTACAAAAGCAGGAATGGTTTTTCAAGACCCTGAAAACCAGCTGGTCACTTCAAGCGTCGAGCGTGAGATCTGCTTTGGGATGGAAAATCTTGGCTTACCCCGCGACGAGATGGCCCGCAGGTTGGAGGAAGTACTGAACACTCTGTCCATCTCACACCTGAGGCACCGCAGTATAAATGAATTATCCGGTGGTGAAAAACAACTTACCGCTATCGCGTCCGTTCTATCCACAAAGCCAGGGGTTATAATACTTGATGAACCTACTTCTGAACTTGACCCTGCAGGTGCTAAAGAAGTCCTGGGGGCATTAAAACACTTAAATGTTGATCACGGACTTACCATAATAATTGCTGAGCACAGATTGGAAAAAATAGTGCCGCATGCCAATAGAATAGTAGTGATGAACAAAGGCAGCATAGCCATCGACGGGCCTACAAGACATGTTTTATTTGGCAAATATAACGAACTGGTTAATTTGGGAATTGGGCCCCCTCCACTGGCTGAACTTTACAAAAGATTCGAAGATAAGGGCTTTATAATGAATGGCAGGCCATTGACTGTTCATGAAGGAGTAAAATGTTTTGGCATGGTAATATTAAAATCCAAACAGGCACCCAATACCGATTATGCTTGTAGCCAAAATTCACTGGCAGTCGAGCTAAAACAGGTAAGCTACACATATCCAAATGGTTTTTGCGCACTAAACAATATTGACCTCAGTATAAAACATGGTGAAATGCTTGCTATCATGGGAAAAAACGCTTCTGGAAAAACCACTCTTATCAAACACCTTAACAAGCTACTCAAACCAGACCAGGGTGACATATTGATTAATGGACAGGATCTTTCCAGTTTAAGCGTAAAGCAGGTTGCAGGTTTAGTAGGCATGGTTTTTCAAAATCCAAATGAACACTTTTTTTCTGATACTGCTGAAGATGAAATACGTTTCGGATTGAAAAATAATGGAACAGGAAGAGACGAGATAAGCGAAAAAGTAGATACAATAATGTCTCGTTTCCAGCTTTCACTGTTGCGGGACAAACCACCTCTGAGCTTGAGTGGTGGTGAAAAACAACGCCTCGCCCTTGCTTCAGTAATCGCAACGTACCCGGATTTACTGGTACTGGATGAGCCTACTAGAGGACTTGAAGAGCAAAAAAAAGCTGAGCTAATGCATTTACTTGACGAATACAGGAGAACCGGTAAAACAGTTGTAGTCGTAACACACGATGTGGAATTGGTGGCCAGGTTTTTTAACCGTGTTATACTGATGAGCCAGGGGCGGATCGTGACTGACGGAGAAACACATGCTGTGCTTTCACAAGATTTGCATTTTTCAACGCAGATCAACCAACTGGTGCAGCAATTTAAATATCGTGGCGTGCCATCCAGCCTACTGACTGCAAACGAGGTTGTTTGCGCTTTACCATGAAACGTTCTCGTGTCGCCTTTGCCATCATAGCCACAGCTGCTATATCAATATTAATTTTTGCTTTCATGGCCCCCCAATGGATTGGCCAGGGTTTTAATTGGGGCATAATTACAGCTACTGTGGTCGGCCTGGCTGTCATAGCTTTTTTCCTTGAGTTTGAATCTCGACATGTAAACACCAAAGAATTGGCTTTAATAAGCATAATGGGTACTTTAGCTGCAATAGTACGAATACCCTTTGCCCCTATACCCAATGCCCAGCCGGCAACTTTCATTATTATATGCATAGGTTATACTTTCGGGCCAATGGCCGGGTTTATGACCGGGGCCATTACTGCCCTGGTTTCAAATTTTTTCCTCGGTCATGGCCCCTGGACAATTTTTCAGATACTGGGCTGGGGCCTCGCCGGCTTTACCGCAGGGATTTTACGCAACTTAAAGCCGAATATCTGGGTTCTGGCTGCATTCGGACTTGTCTGGGGGTTTATTTTTGGCATAATAATGAACATATGGCATTGGGCTTCTTTGATTTATCCGCTTACCTGGCAAACTTTTCTCATAACTCAGCTAAACAGTATTTGGTTTGATACCATCCACGGTGTTGCTACCGCTCTCTTTATATTGATACTGGGTAAAAGAACTATTGCTATACTCAAACAATGGCACAATCGATTCTTCTGGAAGAATATTAACAATGAACCTAAAAAATTTGATACAAGCAATACTTGACCGTTGACTTCGGTTACTGCTACTTTGTGTATCAAATCTGGCTTATAAGACATTTTCTATGTCCATATTTCTAAAAATTAAAAACAAGCTGCTTTCGATAGCGCCTGCCCACCGGCAATTGACTGTATTCGGCGTTATTCACCTTATAATACTGGGTATATGGTTGAACTTTTCAGCTTTTGATATACGAATCCACCCCGACGTCGAGCTGTATTTTACTTATGCCACTTCAATGGTTTCAGGTAATCTGCCCTACCGGGATTTCACAGCGGAATACCCACCCCTTGCATTAATTTTCCTGTTACTGCCCCGGCTACTTTTCTCTACACTCGAAGGCTATGCGGACGGCTTTGCCTTTCTAATAATCATTTTTGATATCATCGGTCTTGTGCTTGTTAGCAGATTCAGTCAAATACTAAGGTTAAACCATATAAAAACCCTGACGATTTACACTCTGGCTTTTTTCGCCCTCGGGGATATTGCCATTAACCGCTTTGACGTTATCCCGGTTATATTTACGCTGGGAGCGGTTTATTTTTATGCAACAGGAAAGTTTAAATTTTCCTGGTTTATACTCGGACTCGGCGCATTGACCAAATTATTCCCGCTGGCTCTGGTGCCACTGTTTGCAATACCGTATTTAATTAAACGGCGCTATAAGCCACTTTTATCCGGGCTAGCAATTCTTATTTTCACCGGGCTTATGCTGGTGATACCCAGTTTTATAATCAGCCCTGAAGGTTTTATGGAGTTTTTTGAATTTCATACCACAAGAGGTCTCCAGCTAGAATCAAGCTATGCTTCTCTTCTTATGCTGGCAAATATATTTGGAATAACAAGCATTGAAGCTGTACAGGCCTTCGCATCAGTCGATATCAAGTCTCCCGCCGCTGACTTTTTTGTTACCGCCTCTACTTATATTACCATTGCGTCCCTGCTGGCATGTTATTGGTTGTTTTTTCAAAAAAATAAAAGGGGCGGCTTTAACCATGATGCTTTGATCAGTTTTTCTTTGGGGTGCATTATTTTTATCATTATAAGCAGTAAAGTTTTCTCTACTCAATTTATTATATGGCTTTACCCCCTCTTGCCACTTCTAAATAACCGCATGAGAAGCACAGGCTGGATCATGTTTATTGCCATTGCTATCATGAGTTGTTATATTTTCCCGCACAATTATGGAGAACTGGTAAATTTAGAACAGCCGGCGGTAGCTATATTAATCATAAGAAACACACTGGTGCTTGCCCTGGGGATTCTGGTAATTCTGGCCGGTTATCGCAACCGCTTTGAAGAAAGATTGGGGGTGGGTATCAATAATTAGCCCTGCTGGTTCATCAAGCCCCCATTTTCATAAATTCCTTTATAAAACTTGAAGCATTTTACAGTTGACAGTAAAAATCCGGGTTAAGTTATGAAAATAAATCAAGTTCAAGATAATTATTCCTTCCAGCCAAAATTGCTTTGTTATAAACTGCACCAGCCACTGCTATATCCTGAATTGCGATTCCGGTTGAGTCAAAAACTGTAATTTCAAAATCGTTTTCACGAGCCCGTTTTTGCCCACTAATTACCTGCCCCAGTGTTGCTTTAATTCTTTCAGAATCATACTGTCTGCGGCTTACCGCGACATTTATCTCGCCAGATTTCATGGCCTGTGATATATCATCTACAATCACTCTGGCATTGTTTAATATTTCAGGATCAAGTTCCTGTTTCCCAGGAGCATCTGCACCGATAGCATTTATATGGGCGCCAGCTTTTATCCACTCATTATAGATAATTGGCCCCCTGGATGGTGTTGAAGTACAAACAATATCGCAACCGGCTGTTTCTTCAATACCTGCCTTTTCAATCTTTAAGGATGGAAATGCCTCAATCAGGCAATCGGCTTTATTTGAATTAATATCATAAACAAAGAGTTTTTCAATTTCAAGAACTTTCATATGTGCCTCCACCTGCGCATATGCCTGTCGCCCTGCTCCTACAATGCCAAGTGTTTTCGAATCATGCCTTGCCAAAAATTTTGAGGCAATGCCTGAGGCTGCGCCTGTTCGATAAGCTGTTATTTCAGAGGCATCCATAATTGCCAGCGGGTAACCGGTTTCAGGGTTGGAATATATCAAAACCGCCATAACAGTCGGCAGGTTATGTTTGTAATTTTGCGGGTGCACATTAACCCATTTTATGCCAGCTGAATAAGGTAAAGCTGCCGGCATAGCCCGGAAATCCCCCTTATCCAGATTAAGATAAGTTTTTGGGGGCATTTGTGCTGCGCCCCGATTCAGAGCTAAAAAGGAATCTTCGACGGCATCTATAACCATATTGATATCGATTAGTTCCCGTATGTCCTTTTTACCCAGTAATAGTGTGCTCAAAATTAACCTCGCGACAATGAGGCAGTCTCAATGATTGTTAATTGAGTAACCGCCTCATTACTTGTACAATAATTATGGTTAAGATAACGGTTATAATAGTATGAAGTCAAACAAAAGTATGACAGAAAAAAAATTCAGATTGGTGGAACATACAGCCGATATCGGCCTGGTTGCATATGGCAATTGCCTGAATGAAGCGTTCGAAAACGCTGCCTTTGGAATGTTTTCCATTATTACCGATTTGAGGAAAGTTAAACCCACGGTTTCACGGGCAATCAGCATACGAGAAGATAGTTATGAAGACCTTTTGTTTGAATGGCTCAATACTTTACTCTATCATCTGGATGTTGAGGGAATTATCTTCAGAAAGTTTAATGTTTCAACCATTAACGACCGATGCCTTTCAGCTGAATGCAGCGGAGAAATTTTTGACCCAAACCGGCACACGATAAAAACAGCGGTAAAATCGGCAACATACCATTTGCTGGAAGTAAACCGGTCAAAATGCAGCGTGAAAGTGATTTTAGATGTTTAAGGAGAGGGCCGATTATGAATAAAGAGTTTTCAAACCTTACAAGGTTAGATTCTTATCGATACCAGATACCCAAAAGCTTTATGGATGGCATGCTGGTGCCTGGCATCGTGTACACCAGCGAAGATATGCTGCAACACATTATCAAAGAGCAGGTAATCAAACAGATTGCCAATGTTGCCTGCTTGCCGGGAATACAGAAGTGTTCTTTCGCCATGCCAGACGTTCACTGGGGATATGGCTTTCCAATTGGTGGAGTAGCCGCAATGGACATAGAAAACGGGGTGATTTCTCCCGGTGGCGTTGGGTTTGATATTAATTGCGGAGTCCGGTTGCTGGGTACAAAATTGAAATACGATGAAATAAAAAAATACATGCCCTCACTGGTAGATGCGCTTTATAAAAGTATACCGTCTGGTGTAGGCACATCCGGCAAACTACGTCTAAACAGTAAAGATATGGACCGGGTTCTTGAGCAGGGCTCAAGATGGGCAGTTGAAAAGGGATACGGGCGCATTGAAGACCTTTCCAGTACTGAAGAAAGCGGTGAAATGGCAGGCGCCAATGCGGCTTATGTAAGCAATCGCGCTAAAGAGCGAGGCATTCCCCAACTAGGCACTCTGGGAGCCGGCAATCACTTCATAGAGATTGGAATGATCGACAAAATATACGATGACGGCGCCGCCACTACTATGGGTCTTTTCGAAGTTGGGCAGCTGGTATTATGGATACATTCCGGTTCCCGGGGGCTTGGCCATCAGGTGGCTAATGATTATATTAAGTCAATGGCTAAAGCCATGGCTAAATACGGTATTCAAGTACCTGACCGCCAGCTTGCCTGTGCGCCGCTAAATTCATCAGAAGGCAAAAGCTACCTTTCAGCAATGTATTGTGCGGCCAATTATGCATGGGCCAACCGCCAATTGATGACTCATTTGGCCAGAGAAGCTTTCCACAAGGCAATCAACCTGGGTGAAAGCGAAATTGGCCTTGATCTTGTCTATGATATAGCCCACAACATAGCAAAAATAGAAAAGCACCTGGTTGACGGAAAACAAAAACAACTTTGCATCCATAGAAAAGGTGCCACCAGGGCTTTCCCCCCGGAGCACGTACAAATTCCTGCGAAGTACTCTGGGATAGGTCAGCCAGTATTAATTCCTGGAGATATGGGCCGGTACTCCTACATCATGACTGGCACGCAAACAGCTATGGAGGAAACATTTGGATCCACCTGCCATGGCGCCGGTAGAGTCAAAAGCAGGATGGCCGCCAAAAAAAATATAAGCGGCAAAGACTTCATAAGCGGCCTGGAGCGACAGGGTATAATTGTCAGGGCGGGCAGTTATTCCAGTGTAGCTGAGGAAGCATCTGCGGCTTATAAAAATATTGATGATGTTATACAGGTGGCCCATTTATCCGGGATTTCAAAAAAAGTTGCCCGCACCAAACCTGTCGGTGTTATAAAAGGATGACCAATTGACTAAAGACGCCTTTAAAATCGACTACTACAATTCATTGGTGCAGGCTTTGGAATTTATTGTTTCCGGCAAGGATCCCAGGCAAAAACTGGACTTTATCGTTAAGTTAACCGCAACCACCGTTGATGCCGGGGCTTCTCTGATAATGCTTGATTCTACCGGCAATAATCTTGTTCATACCAGCTCGTGGAAGCTACCCAGGTATTACCTCCAAAAAGGCCTGATTGATCGGTTTAAAAGCCTGAACGAGCTAAGCACCGGTAAAACAGTGATTATTGACGATACCCAAAGCGATTCCCGAATACAGTATCCGGAACTCGCGCTGCAGGCTAGAATTCATGCAATCTATGGCATACCAATAATTATCGGCAACACAAGACCCGCCAGCCTTCGCGTCTATTTACGCTCAAAGCGCTCGTTTGCATCGCATGAACTCAACTTTATTAACCATATGGCCGCTCTGGCAGCACTTGTTATAAAAGAGCAGCAACCTGCTTTAACAGAAGAAAAAACCGAACAGGTGCATACATTACCGCAACCATTGAAACCTTTCAGAGACCCGTCCTGCTTTGCCAATGAAAGCGAAGTTGAATTTGCCAGGTTGCTTGACTTTTATAACATAGAATGGGTTTATGAACCCCGCTCTTTTGTTTTAAACAAAGAAGGCAATCGTATAACAGAAATGTTTAGCCCCGATTTCTATCTCCCTGAGCTTGACCTGTATGTTGAGCTAACCACCTTAAAGCAAAGCCTCATCACGCAAAAAAACCGAAAGATAAGAAGGTTGAAAGAGTTATATCCTGATATTAACATAACTCTTATGAATAAGAATAAATATGATACACTGCTGGCAAAATATGGAGCAGGTCCACTGGGACAAACCAGGGCACAGGGCATTACCAGGATATTGTTTAACAGAGAAGAAATTTCTGAAAAGGTCCTGGAAATCGCCAGCCGTATATCTTCCGATTATAAAGAAAAACATCCTGTATTAATCGGTGTTCAAAGGGGCTTTATTTGTTTCATGGCTGATCTGATACGCAACATAGATGGGCCCCTTGATATTGACTTTATGGCCATCTCACATTATATGAGTGGCAATAATGAACTGGTTAAGTTTACCAGGGACGTCGACCTTTCTTTGACCAATCGCCATGTATTGCTGGTAGAAGATATTGTCGATACCGGCATGACTCTCAAGCTTATACTAAACCAATTACAGCTGAAAAATCCGGCAAGCCTGGAAGTATGCACTCTTCTGGACCGGAAAACCCGGCGCATAGCCAATATAGATATTCGATATTCAGGTTTCGAAATTACGGACGAATTTGTAGTGGGTTATGGCCTTGATTTCAAAGAAGAATATCGGAATCTTCCATTTATTGGAATCCCGGACCTATCAGATAAGAAATATTCTGCACAGGATCAGGGTAAAACTGAATGAATATAAAACGCTCCAAGTAACCTTAGCTGTTCGACTTTCTACCGGATAACCCTTTCGGAGCCACGGATGTGGTACTTACTCAGGAAGCTCCCCGGTTTTCAGTCTAAACTGCTCAGCTACTTGGAGCATGTCCAGTATCCCATACGCGTTGTTTAGTGTCAAAGCAATTATAAAATAAGCATACCTCAAGAGAGTTTCTTAAAAGAATTAGTTATTCGGGGCCACTCTATTTATCTCTGAAATACAAGCAATTGCTATTATTTCGCGCCTACTGATATGGATTTTGTTTAGATTTTATATCTAAATTGAGTTTGGTTCGATTATTTTTGGAATAGAATTGAACTTTATAAACGATTGCTAAGCAAGCTGGCAGATTTAGAGAAAAATCAAGGAGTTGTTTATACTGAGCTGATTACGCTTTAACTAGCGTTATTTCCGGGCGCGTGAACAGAAATGAAATAATGATAGGCAAATACATTTAAAAATGGCGACCCCGAGGGGATTCGAACCCCTGATCTCCACCGTGACAGGGTGTCATGTTGTATTTTAGGGGAGCCTCAACCAAAGTTATAGCCTGATCTAACCACGCCTGCGCCATGGTAACATCCGAACCGTGCCTATTAAATATTTTTTTCAAGCTTCATATTCCTTACTTGAAGCGTTTTTTTACCCGCGGCCGGGCCCGGGATTCCGGGGGTTTTTTAAGCCCGCACCGTTTGGATGCTTTAGTCTATCACACGCCGCGTTTGAAATGTCAAGGTTCCTCAACTGACTCATCATCCAGGCTCACCCAGCCGCGCTTCACCGCCTCCAGAACCGCCTCGGTGCGCGAACCGACTCCCATCTTGCTAAATAGGTGCACCGAGTGGCTTTTCACCGTGCCCTGGCTGAGGCCCAGGTGATGGGCGATGTCGCGGGTGGTCATGCGACTGGAAAGAAGCTTAAGCACCTGAAACTCGCGGCGGGTAAGGTGCTCGGCTGAATTCACCTCCACCCGGTCGCGGCCGCTCATGCGTTTTACCAGCCGCTGCTCCACCAGGGGGTCGGACACAAACATGCCCTCTTTAATCAACCGGACGGCCTTTACCAGCTGGTGGCCGTCGGCGCTTTTTAGCAAACAGCCGCCGGCACCCGCTTTTCGCATATCCACCACGTACTGCTCGTCGTCGTGGGCGGAGAGCACCAAGATGGCTGCTTCGGGGTTCTGGGCCTTGATGCGCCGGGTGGTTTCGGCGCTGTCTCCCTTGCCCAGCCTGGCTTCCATAACGATTACCTCGGGCCACAGCGTCCGGGCCAGCCGGACCGCCTGCTCGCCGTCGCCAGCCTCGCCTACAACCTGGAAGTCGGGCTCAGCCTCAAGGATGCGCCGCATGCCCTGCCTGACGATGTAGTGGCCGTCGGCAAGGAGTATCCTTACCCTCTGCCCCGCCTCGAAAGACACCTCTCCCCCTCTTTGCTTTGACGGAAGGCTCCACCCCGGTTTCCCTTATCTAAAAAAAGCCGCCCAGGGGTTAAC
>PUOQ01000025.1 GCA_003552785.1 Dehalococcoidia bacterium | reverse complement strand
TGCATTTATTCATAGCACCGGTATTTGCGAGCTATCAAAGATTGCCGGGTCTTTTTCTCACGAACCAGGCCCTGCAACAAACCCAGAGGCTGTTTATTTTTCGGCCCTTCCGGGCGGCAACCGTAACACCAATGGGAGTTTCAACAACCTTGGCACGAACGGCAACTGGTGGTCCTCTACCGAGAACTCATCCACGAACGCCTGGAACCGGAACATGAACCACAACAACGGCAATGTGAACCGCAACAACAACAATAAGACAAACGGTTTCAGCCTGCGGTGCGTGCGGGACTTAAAGTGCAAAGGGATTTTTCAGAGCGCATGCAGGCTTGGGTGTGATTTTGCACCCCAGGCTGCTGCGCCAAACAAAAACAGCTTTAATATGCAACTTGATCTGTTTGACATACCGGCAAAAGAAAGTCGCAATAATTTGCTTACCGACCTGTTTTCAGCTTATTACCTTGCCCGGAAAAACAAGCGCAACACCATCAACCAGCTTAGGTTCGAACTGGATCATGAGCATCATTTGCTTGATTTGTATGATGAGATTGTTCAGAGACGCTACCGCCCAAAAAAAGGCATCTGTTTTATGGTGCACAAGCCCGTAAAACGCGAAATATTTGCCGCCGATTTTCGCGACAGGGTAATCCACCACCTTATATACAACTACATAGCACCCCTGTTCGAAAAATCCTTCATCAACGACAGTTACAGCTGCCGTAAGGGCAAGAGCACGCACTACGCCATCAAAAGAATGGACCACTTCATTCGTTCATGCTCTGATAACTATAGCACAGATTGCTACATCCTGAAACTTGATATCAAAGGCTATTTCATGAGCATGGACAGAAAGCTGCTCTTTGAAACAGTTAAAAGCCGCTTGTTCAAACATAAAAACACGTTGGATTTCGATTTGCCTATGGTGATGTATTTGCTTGAACAGATCATTTTTAACGATCCTGTAAGCAATTGCTTTGTTAAGGGAAAGCGCTCCGACTGGCAAGGGCTGCCCAATTCAAAAAGCCTTTTTCATGCCCCGCCCGGCAAAGGTTTGCCCATAGGCAACCTTACCTCGCAGCTGTTTGGCAATGTGTACCTGAACGTCTTCGACCATTATATAAAAAGAGAATTGGGAATAAGGTATTATGGTCGCTATGTGGATGATTTTGTATTGATTCACCACGACAAGCATTTTCTTATGGGGCTTATCCCTGAAATTGCTGATTTTCTGTCAGGGCAACTACAATTACAACTGCATCCCGGCAAGATATACCTTCAGCATTACAGCAAAGGCTTACCTTACCTTGGTTCTGTGATTAAACCGCACCGGGTATATGTAGCCAGGCGCATAAAGGGCAACCTTTATCAAGCCATTGAGAAACACAATGCCATTGCGCGCGACCACAAGCCCACGGCAGACGAACAAGCCGCTTTTATCAGCAGCATGAACTCCTACCTTGGCATCATGAAGCATTACAAAACGTATAAAATGCGCAAGGGGCTTGTTTTCAAAAACCTCTCGGCCTGGTGGTGGAACATTATTCGTGCTGCCGGTTATAAGTTGGTTTTGAGGCGGCGGTTGTTGGCGACACAAAATTTTGGATTATTTGCAAACCAATAATATTGAACACTATGAAAAAAACTTTTTTACTTTCGGTTGCATTGCTAATTGCGATTTCGGTTTTCGCCCAACCCGGCACCCTTACAGGTATCCAGGTATCGCAACGCACCGACGGCAGCGGCTTTGTTGACATTTATTTTAACCTCAGCGGCAGTGCCGCAGCCTACAACATGAGCCTGGAGGCAAGTTTTGATGCGGGCAGCTCTTACCAGCCAGTTCCTGCGGCGCACCTTAGCGGCGATGTAACGAGCGTTAGCCCGGGCAACAACAAGCACCTGGTGTGGGACGGCTTTGCAAGCTTCCCTGACGTCTATACAGAAAATGCCAAACTAAAAATTTCCGCAAGCTCTTATAACGACAATCCCTATGTAATTGGACCTGATGGTTACATTTATACATTAACCACAATTTTTTATTCGGAAACCGATGACCTAAACCAAGTAGCCATAAATGAATATGGTGCGGCTGCAGTTGTTGCAGACTGGAATGATTTGAAAACCTACTTCAGCAGCAATATAGCTGGATTTCTTGATGGTATTGGAATATATTCTGATAGTCAACATAATTCTGCCATGTTAAAAAGAAATGGACAGTTTTTTTGGGAGAGTGGAAACCGTCAGTATTTTATGAGGCGATTCGATGGAAGCGTGCCTGGTCATTGGTTGGTGCATGATCACATTTCAAACAGGACTTTATGTCTGGGTTCGTGGTATAACCTAGACCAAAGAGTATTAATAAAATATCCAGCAAATTAAAGCATATAGAAATTAAATATTTTCAACGCATAAAACATCAAAATTATGAAAACCAAACTCTATACCGAGGCAATTATTACCATGCTGCTTTTTTCAGCGTGGAGCCTGCAGGCGCAGGAAGTCATTATTGGCTACTCTGACCTGTTTGTTTTCGATACCCGCATCGAAAGCCTCGGCGGTACCATTACCAATGCTTACGACGGAACCGGCATACAAGGTGCATCCGTTATCCTTACCGGACAAAGCAACAGCTACTCGGCAACCAGCCAGGCCGATGGTTCATTTAGCCTGGGAGGTGTACCATCAGGGTCATATACCCTTTCTGTAATGAAGGCCGGGTATCAAAATCTTACTGATCAAATAACTGTTACCGGTGACCCCGACCAAAGTATTGACGTATCGTTAAATCCGTCAGACAGTGATGGAGTGGATATTAACGATCAGCTGACAGCTTATGCAGATGATGTGGTTGAAGTTCAAGCCAATGTGTTTGAACTTTCAGGCAATGTTAATATCACCTAAATTGAGCGATTCATGATTTCGGTGTCCCTCTTGCTTTCGCTTAATCAATAAAACATGGATTAGTTATCAGGAGGGATCTGTTTTTGTTAAAAATAAGCCGGTTTGTT
>PUOQ01000005.1 GCA_003552785.1 Dehalococcoidia bacterium | reverse complement strand
TTGAAAGGCAGATTTCGGTTGCTATTGATTCGTCGGCTCCGATTAGAGCCATCATTCCGCCAGGTTTTTTTTGGGCGGCCGACTCCATAAATTTACTTCTCAACTCAACCAGCTTAAGGGTTTGGGAAAAGCTCAAAACGCCGGATGCAGCCACAGCAGTATATTCACCAAGGCTATGACCGGCCGTGAAAGAGGCTGCAGGTAGATTTGTCTGCTCACGCGCTACCTGCAAACAGGCGAAACTCGTTGTAAGCATGGCAGGCTGAACGTTTCTGGTAAGCAAGAGTTCCTCTTCAGGCCCTTCGAAGCATAGCCTGGACAGCTTAAAGCCCATTATATCGTCGGCTTCATTGAATATACGGCGTGCGGCATCATATTGCTGGTATAGATCAAGCCCCATGCCGATTTTTTGTGCTCCCTGACCTGGAAATATATAGGCAACCTTATTCATCTGTTTTCGCTTCAACCTTTAATAAGTTAGAAATATTTATGATTATCATCTCAGCCTGGTCAACAGTGTCTCTGATTATCTGGTGCACCGGCTTTATGTCTTTAATAAGACCGGAGATTTGCCCGGCCATTAAAGAACCGCCATTTATATTTCCCAGAAGAACCCCTTCTCGAAGCTTGCCACGGCCAAGTTCATCCAGCTCTTCAACGGTGCATTCGGATTGTTCCAGTTTGGAAAACTCTCGAGTAAACTTATTTTCAAGGCATCTTGCAGGGTGGCCTATGGCCTTACCTGTGACAGTGGTAGCCCGGTCGTGAGCCTGGATTATATGGCTTTTAAAATCGGGATGAGCTATGCATTCTTCAGAACATATAAAACGGGTGCCCATCTGCACCCCCAGTGCACCCAGTGCAAAAGAGGCTACCAGTCCCCGTCCATCAGCTATGCCACCAGCGGCGATTACGGGTATTTTCACAGCATCGGCTACCTGAGGAACAAGCGCCATGGTGCAGGTTTCTCCAACATGGCCACCGGATTCCGTTCCTTCAGCAATGATGGCATCTGCACCTGCTCTTTCAAGCCGTCGGGCAAGGGCTACGCTTGATACAACTGGAATAACGGTGATACCGTCTTTTTTCAGGCCTGCGATGTGGGTACCCGGGTTGCCTCCACCAAAGGTTAATATTTTAATGTTTTCTTCTATTACCAGCTTTAAATTATCACCGGCAAAAGGGGACATTAGCATGATATTAACACCGAATGGTTTTTGGGTCATAAGGCGTGTTTTATCAATTTGCTCCTTTAGCCATTCGGGGGGCGCGTTGCCGGCACCTATAATACCCAGTCCACCTGCTTCAGAAACTGCAGAAGCCAGTTCAGCTGTTGCCAGCCAGGCCATCCCGCCCTGGATTATCGGGTATTCAATGTCAAGCAAATCGCAAAGTTGAGTGTGCATTAGCATTGTCCTACCACCACAGCTATAGCGTATTTTCGGCAATGAGATATAGAGACATCCATATTTTTAAACCCCAGCTTTGAAGATTCTGCCAGCGCTTTGCCATGAAGTTTTAGAAGAGGCCTGCCGTTTTCCTGTGAAAGGATTTCTATGTCATGCCAGTTGCAAAGCAAAGTCCGGTAACTCAGGGCTTTTATTACGGCTTCCTTGGCAGCAAAGCGCGCGGCAATGCTGGCAGCGTTGTTGCCACAAAGGTTTAATTCTGGTTGTGTAAAGACTCGGCTTAAAAAACCCTGTCGCCAATTATCAATTGCGTTTTTAATGCGATCGATTTCAATAATATCAATGCCTGTAGTTACACCGTTGTCCATAATTATGAGTTAAGAATACCGTTTAATTGCCAGAACCGAATTATGGCCGCCAAAGCCGAAAGAATTGGTTAAACATGCATCAACTTTCGCTTTTCGGCAAACATTCGGAACGTAGTCGAGATCGCACTCGGGATCCGGGCTGTTCAGGTTTATAGTAGGTGGAATCAACCCCTCCTGTATAACTTTACAGCATACTATTGCTTCTAGTGCTCCAGCCGCGCCCAGCATATGACCGAGCATTGATTTAATCGAGCTTACCGGTATGGAATAAGCCCTGGATCCAATGCTTTTCTTTATGGCCCGGGTTTCACTGGCATCGTTTAAAGGAGTAGAGGTACCATGAGCATTTATGTAGCCGATCTCTTCAGTAGACATGCCGTTCAATGCGAGCTCAATAGCGCGAACTGCTGATTCACCGGAAGCAAGAGGTTGGGTGATGTGAAAAGCGTCTGAGGTAGCTCCATAGCCAACGATTTCTGCCAGTATGGTTGCACCCCGGTGCAGGGCAGACGTAAGAGTTTCAAGGACAACAACTGCAGCACCTTCACCAATAACAAATCCGTCACGGTTAGCGTCAAAAGGCCTTGATGCGCTGGTGGGATCGTTGTTACGGGTAAGGGCTCCTGCTTTGGCAAAACCGGCAACTCCGATAGGGGTTACGGAGGCGTCTGTGCCACCGGCAAGCGCTGCTTTCAATTCGCCATGTTTAATCATCTTGTAGGCGATGCCAATGGAATCAGTTCCGGTGGAACAGGCCGAAACAAGGCTTAAGTTGACGCCTCTTATGCCGGTTTCAATCGAAACCCTTCCACTGGCATTGTCGCAAATCATCATGGGTACAATGAAAGGGCTCACCCTTGATGGCCCGCGTTCATTAAGTACGCCGACCTGGTGCTCCATTGAGCCGATACCGCCAACACCGCTTCCGATTATAATGCCTGTTTCATAGCGGTTTTCATCGTCTATGGTTATTTTTGAGTGCTCGATTGCCTGTTTTGAAGCAGCAATGGCAAATTGAGCAAAGCGGTCTGTATAACGGGCAGTCCGGGGTTCCATGAAAGCATTTGGATCAAAGTCCTTTACTTCAGCAGCGATCCTCACATTGAAATTATCGGCTTCAAAGCCGGTAATATAATCAATGGCTGAATTGCCCATGATAAGTTTTTGCCAGGTGTCCTCGAGGTTTAAGCCAAGGGGGCTGACAGCCCCGTAACCGGTTATAACAACCCTTTCCGGCATTTTATTTCTCCATTTTGGTTTTTATCAGCTCGGCAGCTTCCCCGACTGTTTTTAAGTCGGCAAGCTCTTCATCGGGCAGTGTAACGCCAAAACTATCTTCCATAGCAAGAGACAGCTCTACCATGCTGAGCGAATCCATTTCCAGGTCTCCGGTAAAGCTGGCTTCGGGGGTAATTTTTGATTCATCGACTCCCGGATGAACCTTAATAATTGCCTTCTTGATTTCTTCTTGAACGTCCATTTTCCTCCCTTGACAAATTAAAAAATTATTTCAAGTCGAGTTGAGTATAGCATAGTGAATGATATTTAATGGCTTAAAATTATAAGCGTTGCATTGCTACTGTAAGCGGTGCTAGTATAAGGGCCTCGCCGGGTGTTGTCAAATAATACTTTCTTAATGGAGTTTCGGATTAAATGTTGATAGCTGTTGACGCAAGTGGTGGCGATTATGCGCCACATGAAATTGTAAAAGGAGCCGCCAAAGCGGCTTATGAGTACGATGCGCCAGTTGCATTGCTGGGGCGAAAAGGAACTTTAGAAAAGCTTGTTCGCCGTTATGAAAAAAAAGCCAACCTTTCGATAATAAATGCTCGCCAGACGATTTCTTCCAGTGAACATCCGGTTCAGGCATTAAAATCAAAGCCCAACTCTGCAATTGTAATCGGAATGGGTATGCTCAGGGAAGAAAAAGCATCGGCTTTTGTTTCTGCTGGCAGCACCGGAGCTGTGCTTGCAGCAGCGTTTACAATGCTCGGGCGCATTCCCACAATTCACAGGCCAGCCCTGGCTACAGTAATTGCGGTTAATCCTGAAAAACCCTTTGTTTTAATAGACGCTGGAGCCAATGCCGATTGTCTGCCGGCATACCTTGCGCAATTTGCCCAGATGGGTTCGGTATTTGCTGCTGAGCATCTCGGTATACCCGAGCCCAGGGTGGCTTTACTAAATAATGGCACTGAGGAACTCAAAGGTAATCGCCTGGCACGCGAAAGCCATCAGTTGTTAAATAATATGCCGGGGGTAAATTTTACCGGCAATATAGAACCTCAGGAAATACTTAATAGTGTTGCCGACGTGGTAGTAACCGATGGCTTCACCGGAAATATAGTGCTAAAAACCCTTGAAGGTTTTGGTGAATCTTTTGGTAAAGAACTGGGTTGGCAGCAAAGCCACCAGATCCCCAGGGAGCTACAGGGTTCTGCGCTGGTTAATTATGCCAGGGTCATGTTTTTAACCCGAAGGGCAGATTACAAAGAGTTTGGCGGAGCATGTTTACTCGGGCTTGATGGAAATGTTGTGGTGGCTCATGGCCGGAGCAAGGCCAAAGCCATAAAGGGGGCCATCCACCTGGCTGTCAGGGCATCTGAACTTGATGTAGTAAATTCTATCAAAGCAAATATCCGCTAGATGGCAATAAGAATACTGTTAATACGTATAAACCCCTCATAACTTTGATATAATGGGCAATTGAAGCAAATATAGCGACAGGGAATGTAATTTATAAAGTGCTTCTGGGCAAAATTCGACTGCAAATGCCAAATATTTCCTTGTGAAAAAGAGGTCCGATTGTTATTAAAACTGATTATACTGTTTATATTATTTCCACTGGCCGAGCTTGCTTTATTAATATATCTCGGCACTGTCATAGGTACCTTAAATACTATAATTATTGTAGTTGTTACCGGATTATTCGGGGCTATACTTGCCCGGCGTCAGGGGTTGACAGCTCTATATAATATAAAAGCAAATTTAAACAGCGGATATTTCCCGGGCGAACAGATACTGCATGGTGCATTGATATTTACAGGAGGCCTGCTTTTTGTTGCCCCGGGCCTGGTGGCCGATGTGGTTGGGGTGGGGTTGCTTGTTCCCGCAGTCAGGCGAATGGTTATACGGTGGCTTAGAAAACTGCTTGAGGAAAAGGTAAAATCAGGCGATGTTCGTTACTATCGTTTGAGATAGAAAAATTGACTTATGGCAAAAATAGTTTTAGATTTACATAATATATTCAACAAGGGTAATGCCATCGATGACGAGCTTAATAGGGTAATTGACGAGGCCCTGGAAAAAAGGATTACCCCGATCGAGATAATTCCAGGCAAAGGTTCGGGGCAATTAAAAAAACGCGTTTTGCGGTTTTTAAATCAACCGGAGATAAAAAAGCTTTATCACCGCGTCGAAAAAGATGATAAAAATTTTGGCAGGATATTTGTTCACTTTAAGCATAAATGAGCTTTCAGGTGCCTCTTAACAGGCTGCCATGCTTGCGAATCACTGCCTTCCTTGATGCAAAATAGTAAAGAGCTTTTGGTAGCTGGCTAATTAGAGTCAGAGAAATTGGTGGTTGTGGTTTTATGGTATCGGTGATATTAGTGTAAGGAGCGCGCTGGGATCCGGTAACAAATATATTTGCCTCATGCAAACAACCATCTTTATTATTGCGAATCACCAGCGCACTTCGAATCTGGTCAATATTGCTTATAAAGCGATAGGAAACAAATTCCTGAAAAAAGTGAGCACCTCTTAAACGGCTGCAGAACCGGACCATTTTTCTGCCAGGTTGCCAAGCACCGGTAACTTCCAGAGATTGCCCTGGTAGGCTTTTATCAGCAGGAGTATCCATACAACAAAGCCGATAAGGCCAACGATGGGTATGAGAATCCAGCCTATGACCGGAATAATGCCCAGGATAATGTAGATTATGAGCAGTGCAACCGAGAAAACAATGGATTGCATGGCATGAAAGCGCACAAACTTGCTTTCTTTCTCAATCAGGAAAAATATCAGCCCTGTAATAAAGCCAAAAATGTAAGAAAGTAAAGCTGCGACGTTTTCTTCCATGCCCGTAGATGATTTTGCCATGATAAAGATACCCCCTTTTTTATTTGTACACAATTTACCTTTATGCCACTCCATTGTCAAGAGGAATCTGGGGGTAATGTGTTAAAAAATTTAAAAAGGGCCAGCACCTGCACATGTATTCCAGGGGCTATGGCAACATATTCGATACCTGCCGGGTTAACCAGAGGGCGGGGCACTCTGTGTTTATAAATATGACCCTTACAGCCACTGGCAGTTAAAGCTTATCCTGGGTCATCCATGTTATTAAATTCTTCTTGCTGCAATCCCCAAACTGCACTGAAGAAATGCCGGGTCCATTCGTTGGCAACCTTTCGATTGGCGCAAAAAACTATTCGTAATGCCGGGTGCCGGGCATGCAGTTCGGCAATGGCTCTGGCACAGAATGCCGGGGTATAGTAACTTACTTTTTTGGTATTTAGAAAATCAGCATAAGGGGCCTCGATTACAAGAGCATGGTTTTTCTGTGATGCCAGCTCGGCGAGCCTCTGATGCAATACCGGCATGGTGCCGAAATTGGCCAGCAGGTTATCCAGGGTTTTACGCTCGACTACTGCGAGCATTTTACCTTCATTCATGAGGGCATAGTCGCCGGCTGGAATGGCACCCCGCTCGATGACGGCGCCCGGAAAACGCCAGGGATATTTTTCATTGCTGTGTATGCAAACGGTTAACCCGGTTTCGCCCTTGCCAGGTGTTAGTTTGAAGCTGGGGCGATGTTGTTCGATTGACCTCTGTGTCAGCCAGAATATTTGCTCATAGCTTTCCCCGGGCTTGTTTTTGTAGGGCTTTTCAAGAAACAGGAAATCGCATCGCTTGTATCTCTTTCTGTCCAGTATAACTGAAATACGCCGGCCGCGGTCATTAAATGCGGTGATATTTACCCTTTCGGTTTCTTCAAGGATTTCTCCTGGCTCCGGTGGGTCACTTTCTCGCAGGCAGAATATGTGCCTGCCTGCAGTCGGCCACCTGTCCTGGGTGTGCAGCACCAGCCAGAGCTTGTTTCCCCTGATAATCTGTAGCCGGTATGGAAAGCGGTCGCTGGTTGTTTTTTCTAAAATCCAGATTCCTTTTACCATGCCGTTGATTATACCGCAGAATGTATCCTGTCTTGAAGTTGTGCCTTTATGCCATAAATCATATAACCATCGAAAAAATCTATAAGGGGTAATCGTCTATGCTTGTTTACAAGCAAAGGCAATGACAGTTGACAGGTTATGATTCCAGTGATAGCTTTAGGCTGAAATGAAACCTTCATATAAAGCACCCAGGAGGGTAATGCATATCGACCTGGATGCCTTTTTTGTCAGCGTTGAGCGTATGGAAAGGACGGAACTTGTCGGGAAACCGGTAGTTGTTGGTGGCAGCCCGGACAGAAGGGGTGTAGTGGCGGCCTCTTCATATGAAGCCCGCGAATATGGCATCCATTCCGGTATGCCATTGAAAATAGCCGTCAGGCTATGTCCATGGGCAATATTTGTCACCGGAAACCATAAGAAATACCGCCATGTTTCTCATAAGTTCATGGATATACTGGCTGGCTTTTCGCCTTTTCTTGAGCCCATGGGTATAGATGAGGCCTACCTGGATGTGACTGGATTTGAATCCCTGCATGGTTCCACAAGAGAAATGGCCGTAAAGATAAGACAAGCGGTCAGCAGCGGCTTGGGAGTCAGTGCGTCCATCGGCATTGCCGGCAGCAAGGTAGCAGCCAAGGTTGCCTCAGCCATGGCCAAACCAGACGGATTGCTGGAGGTTCCAGTAGGAGGGGACGCAGGTTTTCTGACACCTCTTGAAATCGGCAGGTTGCCGGGCATCGGCAAGAAGACGGAAGAGACCCTCAAGAGTTTGGGGGTAAAGACACTGGGTCAGCTGGCCAAAATGCCACCCGATAGCCTGAAGGTAAGGCTTGGTGTTTACGGTGAAACGCTCATCAGGTATGCAGGCGGGATGGACGACCGGCCGGTGGAGCCACCCGAAGAAGCTAAATCCATCAGCCGTGAAACCACCTTTGCCAAAGACACCCATGACCGCGGGAAACTGGAAGCCGTGTTAAAGCATTTGAGCGAACAGGTAGGATTCAGCCTGAGACGGCGCCAGCGGCAGACTCAATGTATAACCATAAAACTACGCTTCAGCGATTTTACCACCATTACTCGCTCACGCACATTGTCTGTTGCTACCCATACCGACCGAATTATATTTGATACCGGCTTTAAAATGCTCTGGAAGGAACTGGATAAAAGCCGCCTGGCAGTAAGGCTGATAGGAATCGGGGCTAGCAGGCTCGGGGAAAAAGGGCAGCAAATGGACATGCTGGCAGACACTTCCGCCAGGCAGGATAAACTGGAGCAGGTCATAGATCGCATACGCCTGAAATATGGCTTTGAAGCTATACAGACAGGCCGGACTCTAAAGCTGGATGAATTATTCAACAAAAATGGGGATATGGAAAGATAAGGCACAAGTGAGTTATTGTAAATTTTGCTGCTACCTAAACAAAATTACATAGTTGATACAGTTTGACTTTGATTAGTGTTCGAAGCTAAGAGTGCCACTATACAATTATTGGTCCGGTATTTCTTGAAATTATATAAAATATAAAACTGGCATAACCAGAATAGTAAAAAGGACATTTTCTGTGTGTAGCTCGAAGGAAAAATTCTGCCGGTGGCAGCTGAGGGAATTAGCTGGCTCCCCGAGTAGGATTCGAACCTACAACCTAGCGGTTAACAGCCGCCCGCTCTACCATTGAGCTATCGGGGATTGACCCTTAACCTTGCCCTGGTGGGCAAGCACAGCAAATATTATCCAACTTTTGGCTTTGTTAAGTCAAATTTAATTTTGCTTGCTTCTTTTAACGGTTTCCTGTTTGATGTCATCCATATGGGGTGGCTTGACCCACCCGTTGGAGGCATTGGAACGGTTGTCAAACATGGGTATAAAAGGTTTGATATCGAGTATTGGGGTTTTATCCAATATATCAACTCCGCTGATTTCAATCAAATTACCATTAATCTTTTCAAGTTTTACTACGGATAAACCGATAGCGTTAGGGCGATTGAAGTGGCGCATGGCAAATATGCCATGGGGTTCATCCTGCAGCATTGGCTGGGAGACAAGTTCATAATCACTCGATTGGTGAAACGAGTATAATAGTATTATGTGAGAAAAAGTATCAAGGTCTTTAACGCCGGCAGCAAATTCCTCAAAAATTTCCACCTTACCCCTGGATTCGGGCGCAAATACACCCTGAACAGGGGTGTCTTTTAAACTTGTGAATTGGGTATGTATCACACCAATTGGCTGGTAAGTATGGTTATCACTCATGTTTGAAGTTTCCTTTCCTGAATATTGGATAAAATTATAACTTCCAAAAAAATTAACCTTAAAAACAAATCATAACGGATGTTTAAATAGAATGATTGCTTGAATAAATTGCCGAGCCTGGATTCGAACCAGGACTAGAGGATTCAAAGTCCACTGTGCTACCCTTACACAACTCGGCACCGAATAGACATCGCTTTGTATATATGGTGCCGAAGGTCGGGATCGAACCGACACGAGAGTTGCCTCTCAACAGTTTTTGAGACTGTCGCGTCTGCCTGTTCCGCCACTTCGGCTTTTCTCATAACAATTCCCCGGCAACGGGGCTGGTGCCGAGGCCCAGACTCGAACTGGGGACACGCGGATTTTCAGTCCGCTGCTCTACCAACTGAGCTACCTCGGCACAACAAGTAATTGTATCCTTTTGTGCTGAGAAGCGTCAACATTAACTGAAATACAGATTATTTAGGGGTATTAAGAAACAATCAGAAAGTATTAGTAAATCTAAATCAGGATATTATCGATCAAGCGCGTTTTGCCGATCCATGCCGCGAGTGATACGAGAGCGGGGCCACTAATTGTTTCAAGCTCATGAAGTGTTTGGGGCGAGGCTATGCTTATGTAGTCAGTTTTAACCAGTGGCTCAGACTGAATAAGCTCAAGCATTGAATCTTTTATAACGCTGGCATCAATTTCTCCCGCCTGGTAACGCTCGCTGGCCAAATCCAGTGATTTTTTTAGAATCGCAGCTGCATTTTTTTCTTTAACGGAGAGGTAAACATTCCGGCTGCTCAAAGCAAGGCCACTGGAATCACGGACTGTAGGTAAAACGTGTATATCAATTCCCATATTAAGGTCGGTTACCATTTTTTGGATAACCAGGGCCTGCTGGGCATCTTTCTGGCCAAAGTAAGCACTGCCGGGGCGGATAATATTAAATAGTTTAAGGACCACAGTCGCCACTCCTTTAAAGTGACCGGGCCGTGAAAACCCTTCAAGGCGCCTGGTAAGGTCTCCTACCTCCACCCATGTATCAAAGCCTTCTGGATAAATTTCTTCCGGTGCAGGAGCAAATACAATGTCCACATTTTCCTGTTTAAGTATGTCAAGATCGCGCTCCAGGTTTTGAGGGTAATTGTGATAATCTTCTTTGGGGCCGAATTGATGCGGGTTTACAAATATCGAAACTACCAACATTCGGTGACGTTTCCGTGCTTCCCTTATCAGGGAGAGGTGGCCATCGTGCAGATAGCCCATGGTTGGGACCAAGCCCGGTGGCTCTGTTAGAGAATTTCTAAGCCCTATTAATTTGTTTATTTCATTTGTGAATTTCATTCAACTGCTTTAAGAAACTCGGAGAAAACTTCGTCACTCATGGCTATGCCGTGTTCCCTGGATGGAAAAAGTTTACCGGTTACTTCGTCACGGTAAGTTTTAACGGCCTGAGATATCTTTTTGGAAAGATTGGCGTATTGTTTGGCGTGTTTAGGAACAAAATCAGAAAAAGAGCCCAGGATATCGTTGATCACCTGAACCTGGCCATCGCAACCGTCACCGGCCCCAATTCCTATGGTGGGAATGCCAAGCTTCTGGCTTATATATGTTGCCAGGCGTTCCGGAACAGCTTCAATAACGATTGCAAAAGCCCCGGCTTGTTCGAGAGCCAGAGCATCATTATAAAGATTAATTGCCACGGGTAATGATTTGCCCTGTGCCCGGAAACCCCCGAGCTGATGCATGTATTGTGGTGTTAGCCCAATATGCCCCATAACAGGAATGCCTGCATTAACAATGCTTTCGATGGTTGTGCATATATTTCTTCCGCCTTCTATCTTGACAGCCTGGGCGCCGCCTTCCTGGATAAGGCGAGATGCATTATGCATGGCCTGTTCTGTGTTTATATGATAGCTCATAAAAGGCATGTCACCCACAATCAATGATTGACTGGCGCCTCTGGATACTGCTTTTGTATGATGCAGCATATCATCCATGGTAACGGGTATGGTGGAATCATACCCCAGCACAACCATGCCCAAACTGTCGCCGACGAGTATCAGCGGTATGGAGCATTCATTTACAATGCGTGCAGTAGAATAGTCGTAAGCGGTTAACATTACGATTTTTTCCTGTTTTTGCTTCATTTCTTTAAGGTGGTTGATGTTAATACGCATCTTTTGATACCTGCTCGTGGAATAAGTTTTCGATGGCGTTGTTAAAATGAGTAATATCGTTATACTCGTTTACATATACCAGCCGGGGCAAGTGATGAGCCGCCTCCTCTTTACTTACGGAGCAATAGGAAACGATAATTATGATGTCGCCCTTTGCGGCCAGCCTGGCAGCGGCACCATTTAGTGAGATTTCTCCACTGTTTTCGGGAGATTCAATAACATAGGTAGTAAACCTGGCGCCATTGTTTATGTTTAAAACGTCGACTTTCTCAAATTCAAGCAGGTCGGCTTCTTTTAGCAGCTTTTTATCAATAGCAATAGAACCTTCATAATCCAGGTTCACCCCTGTGACTCGAGCACGGTGTATTTTGCTCTTAAGCATTGTTATTTGCATATTCGCTCTCCGTGGTAGTAAAAATAGCCTTCATTTCCCCGGCCTTTTCCGGGGTTATGCTGCCCTTCTCGAGGGCAGTGTTGACAGTGTTTATTCCCAGCGCCTGGTAGGCGGTTAAAATTTGCGGGTCTGCAGATTTCAGGGCTTCAACGTGTTTTAAAATGGTTGTAACATCTCCCCTGCTGATTGGCCCGGTCAAACTGTGCGGCAGGCCGATATTTTCCAGATTGGAAACAGCGCCTTTGAGAAGGGGAGTTAGTGCCTGCATAGCCGTATTGCGGTCATAGCCGAAAATTTGCCACAATCTGGATGCGATATCGGCCAGAGTAATGGCGTAATTTGATATAAATACTGCGGAAGCATGGTAAAGTATACGGGCTTCAGGTTTAAGTTCAAGAGGGTAGGCTCCCAGGGTACTGGCAATGGCTTTTAATGTAGAAAGCAAGGGCTCATCAGCTTCTATTGTAATAGAGGAGCCCTTGAGAAGGTAGCCGGCACTTTTTGTGTTTGCAAGCGTCTGCAACGGGTGAAAGACGCCGGTAAAAGCACCACTGGTTTCAGCGTTTGAAAGAATGTCTTTAGAATCAGCACCACTGGTGTGCACCACCATTTGGCCTGGTTTCCAGTTGAGGCTTGAAACTACTCTGTATATTTCCATATCAGGAGTGGTTATAAAAACAAGATCACACATATCTACAACTTCCTGAGAGGAGTTGCAGGGCTTTGAGCCCTGGATCAGAGATGAAAGCTTACGAGTTGAAACAGGGCTTCGGCTTGAAACGGAAGCCACATTAAACCCCGACTGGTATAATGCTGTACCCATACCGGAAGCTACTTTTCCAGCCCCAATAAATCCGATTTTAAATGATTTAACAGTATCCGGCATAAAAAAACCTTCCCCGGTGGACAACAGCGGAGAAGGAAAAATTGGATAGCGCCGTCTCGGTCACACCGGATCCAAGCGGAAACAGGCTTAAATTTTAAAACTGATTAAAGCTCGCTGCCAAACAAAAGGTCACCGGCTTTTCAGTTTATTCTAATGATTAAATAAGTAGAATGTCAAACAACCTGTAAACTTAACGCGAAAAATGTCCGGCTGGTTTTATTTTGATACAAGGGTATTAAATAGTTCCTGGCAAAATGGTTCATTAAGCTCTCCATCAGGCCTGTGAAATAGAAATGAATGCAGGGCAGTAATGGAAATATAGTTGTTTTCAATAGCCCATATATCAGTATCTTCTGGAACGTCTGCGCTTAACTGCTGCCGGACCAGCCAGTAGTATTCCCGCCGGCCGTCATAGCCTTCATTAACACTGTCAATATGGGTTTTATGAGCCAGAGATGTGACCTTAATTCCCCTGATTTCTTCAAGTGGAACAGCAGGTACATTGATGTTAAAAAACCCGTTATTGCCCAGGTATCCGTTATTGACGCTGGAAGTGATGATAGAGGCCAACTGAGCCGCGATTTGGTAAGTTGGCTGCTTTGATTCCGGTGGTACAGATACAGCCAGTGCAGGCAAACCTCGAAGGTATCCCTGAAGGGCAGCGCCAACTGTCCCTGAAATCAAGACGTCATCCCCCAGGTTAAGCCCCTGGTTTATTCCAGAAACAACCATTTTTGTGTCCGGAACCATTTTCCCCAGTGCCAAAATCACATTGTCAGAAGGGGAACCTTCAACGGTATAGGTGGGAATATCAGTATCAAAGCATTCAAGTTTCATTACCCTTAAAGGAATTCGGAGCGTAACCATGGTGCCTGTTGCACTTTGCTCTCTGTCAGGTGCTACAATTGTTACGTTGCCGGCTTTTTTAAGGGCCCCGGCAAGCGTCCACAGGCCAGGAGAAAAGATGCCATCATCATTGGTCAGTAAAATGTTCATATTTTTAAAGTTTATCATTATTATCTATCGGGGACAAAACAAGAAATTATTGATATAGTATAAAATTGCAGTAACTTTTTACAGTTGTCAGTGTTTTAGGTATATGATATGCTAACGAACTCTTGCTAGGTGTGAATCCATATGGAAAATATTTCAAATAATTCATTTAAAAGCGTACTGGAAAATCCTGGTAGATTTGCCATAACCTGGGAGCAGGTCCCCGGGCGGGTTACCAGGCCGGAACAAATTGAAACTATACTTAAAGAAACTGAAAAAGCAGCTGCTGGAAACATTGTAGACGCGGTGAGTATTACCGAC
>PUOQ01000057.1 GCA_003552785.1 Dehalococcoidia bacterium | reverse complement strand
TAAATGTAATAATGAAGAATTTATTAGTGATAACATCTGTTTTGGTTTATTCCAGAATAAGCACTACGCCGTATCTTGTTATACTGCAAGGTAACTGAACAAGTTGGCGAAAAAAGATTTTTCTCAAGCACATTACTAATTGATCTAGCTATTGTTGCTTTGACTTCAATTTAATGGGCTCAGAATATAAGTAAATAGGCAATATACAATTGAACGTATTTTCCTTAAACATGGCTTTCTAAAAATTTTAGAAATTCATCAAATTAGCTTGTTGCTTGATGTCCTTCGGCAAGCACTTAATGTCATATAGGGCATAATTGCCTTGTTTCGCATACAACTGAAGCATAATCTTCCCCTCAGCCTTTCAGCACCGGTTATAACTGCTATTTAACGAAAGGCCTTTTTAATTTTTTGCAGAGCCGCATGATGGAGTCCTTGCCGGTGATCAATGCCGGAGGCAAGCCACCCGGCGGCATTAGCCATTGACCGCTAAGGACCATATTGTTCAGACCTTTAATCTTGCCGGTATGGTTCAGCTCCTTGCCCTGCATGGTTGGCCAGAAAGCCATGAATGCACCTCGGTAAGCGTTGCAGTAACGCTCATAAGTCCTGGGTGTGGCCACATCCAGCAGCTTTAGTTTTCCCTGCATGCGTGGGAACCGGGTTTCCATGGCCCGTATGACCTCTGCGCCTATCCGGGCCTTCTCCTCTTTGTAGGCCTTGCGGTCTTTTTCCAGCTCCTCCCAAAAATCAAGGTCCCGCTGGAACTGATTGATGGCAAAGGTAATGGCGGTATGGCCCTTTGGCGCAAAATCAGGCTCATAGCCGTAATGGGTCATTTGTAAATATTTGATAGGGGCTTCGTTTATTTTAAATGAGCCAGCCTGGAATTTTAGCGTCCGGGGAATTTCTTCCAGCGTGCCTGCATACCCTATGCCAATGTAAATGTTCGAGGCCAGGGGGTACTCTTCCGGGTTGTTGAAGCGCATTTCGAATGCCTGGTCCGGGTATTGGCCCTTTAAAAGTCCACGGTATACCGAATCGGCATCACAGGCAGCGATAAAGAAATCTCCTTCAACAGTCCTTCCGTCTTTACATGTCACGCTTTTTACTTCCTTGCCCCGGATATTCACCTCTACCACTTCGCTGGAAGTTTGGATGGTTCCGCCCAGGGAAAGATAACGCTCTGCCATGCGCAGGGCCATCGCCCTGGAACCACCGGCGGGTATTCCGGCCTGACCTTTGGTAAACCCCGCCAGGGCAAAGAAAATCGAAGAGGCGCTGAACCCCTCCGGTGAGAATGAAGCCAGAGTTTCTCTCAGCGCCGGATGCTTAAAGTTATTGGCATACTCGTTGAGGCTGCGCTTGCCGTATTTCTGCATAATCATTCCGGCATCCTTCATGGACAGCATCAAACGGGCCTTTTCAAAGATGTTCATCATGTCTGCAGGTTTACCTACAGGCATTTCGAAGGACTGCAAGGTCTTAATATCACGGCAGAACTCTTCGATTGCATCTTTGTCTTCCGGGGAAATCTCAACCCAGCTGGACTTCAGGCGTTCAAGGTCCCGATAAAAATGGACAGTCGTGCCTTCATATTCAACCGCCATAAAGCTCTCGGGTTCTACAATATCCACCCCGTCCAGGGCGCCGACATTCTTCCATAGCCCGTTGATCGGGGTTCCTTCCCTGGTGCCAATCAGCCAGTGGATGCAACCGTCAATATGGTAACCCTGGCGGTCCCAGCCGGTGCATTCACCGCCCATTGTATGGTGTTTTTCCAGGATGACGCTGTTAAACCCGTTTTTCTGAGCAAAGATGCCTGCAGTAATGCCAGCGATTCCCCCGCCGATGATTACTATCCTGTGCATTGAAATTTATCCTTTCGCCTGATCTGCTACCTCTGCAGTAGCCTTTCCCCGGCCTGGGCGCTTGTTACCTTCAAGTTCAACCTGCTTCAAACCTTTTGTTTTGACCGTCTCCCAGGCATATTACGGCCTGCAGAGCTAGTATTAACAGCTGAAACTAAAGCATAAATTTTAATAACTCAATTGTATATAAATTGGCAGGGCTGTCAACTACTTAACAGCAAAAATCCATATTAAGGCCTTCAAAACAGTTTAATTTCAGGGCAGTAACAGCAAGACAGATGGGTTGGCAAGGCTGGCGGCCTATTGTAAGATTTATATATGATTTATGTAACGCGCAGCATAGCAATTGATGAAAATGATATTCAGGAGGATTTTGTCCGTGCCTCAGGGCCCGGCGGGCAGAACGTCAACAAAGTGGCTACCCATGTCCAGCTCCGCTTTGATATAGCCAATGCACGGTCCATTCCCGAGGAGGTTCGCAAAAGACTTATTCTGCTGGCTGGCAACCGGATTACCGAGGAAGGCATTCTTATTATTGAAGCCCGCCGGTATCGTACTCAGGCACAAAATCGAAAAGATGCCACTGAACGGCTTTTGGACTTGATTCGCAAAGCAGCACAAAAACCGAAATTCCGGCGCAAGACAAGGCCGACACTGGCATCGAAAACGCGCCGTTTAAAGAGCAAGCGCCACATTGCCGAGAAGAAAAGGGAACGAAAAGTTGTCAATTATTATAATGAATAAACACCGGGATCCAAAACCATAAGGGGGATTGCCGGCCCCATGCTGATTTGTTGTAAAATCGGGATGCTGCGCCGGGCAGGTTAAAGATATGAAGCTTCCAGGCCAGAAAAATAAAACTTCTGAGTTGTTAATCAGGGCTAAACGAGAAGTCCAGGAGCAATCTGGAAAATCCATCTTGTTTTTAGACATAACCGACTACCCTGATCTCGGTTTTAATCAGCTGGTGCGTGGGTATCATGAAAGTGATGAAAATAATGCCCGTATATGGCTTGACCCCGGATTGCCATACGATGCGCAGGAGGCTATAGCGGCACATGAACTGGCGCACGTGCTCCAGGAAGCAGCGGGCTTTTGCAGAACTGTATCGGTTAAGGATTTCCAGGGGAGGCCCCTCATTCCGGGTATTTCGGTATTGGGCGTCAAAATCGACAACATGATAAAAGATGTATTGGCTGACCGGTGGGCAATCGACCGGGGCTTTAGGGTCGGAGAGGCCTTAAGAGTCGCTACTTCGTCATTGGTTCTTGATGACTTAAAAAAGAGCAAGCCCAATAAAAAAGAGCATACGGCCTGGCAAGAGTATTACGCTGATATGGAAAATATTGCCCGGCTAATTAGCTCTGACCCTCAAATTAAAGGCCCTATAAATTTGAAACCCGAGGTTGATACGCAGATTCTGGCGGTGGATTATGCCGGGTTGAGCCTCAGGCTGGGTCGCTTTGGGCAGTTCACTGATCTGGGCAATCTTTGGGCTGAATTTTGGCCTGAGGCCAGTCTTCTGGGCCAAAAGGTTGCCCGTATTGTTGAGGATATCGGCGTCAATAAGTGCCAGGCGTGCCAATCGGCAACCATTGCTGTTATTAAATATTTAAATATTCATCCAGCTTTAATTCAGGTAGAAAAACCGGTCACGGGCGAAGTAGTCTGGCCCGGTGAGTAATGAAATGAGCACAACCTTTACCGTGTTTCCCCCAGTAAAACCCAGGCTTAGCAGAGTTGAAGCTCCTTTCGAAGCCACAAAACCTGGATGCATTATGGCTCGGAGAAATAATCAATAAAGGTATTACACATATTTTATTTGCGCGGCTGAATGTTTTGTTTTTCTGAGCCTGATTACAACCTGAAAGTGGGCGAGGAGTTAGAACTTAGATTCATAGCAAATGTAAAACAAGGCGACCATTGGCAACCATTATACTATGATACTTCAATTATTGAACTAACAAATTATCAGGTGCTGAGTCAAACCGTAGAAGGGTCTGTTGGACCTGAAACGGTAGATGGCTGATTCACAATAGCCAATTACGTAAAACAGGATTCCCGGGGGCTGTATCAGCTTTAAAATAACAAATGCTAACCAGTGATATCGTTTGATCTTTTAGCATGCCTGGAAATGTAATTGGCAGCGGGTTATTGCAAATGCTTGCTTCTCTCATGAGTAACAATATAAAATTTGAAGAAAGATAACTGCAGGCAAGATCGTTGTCTATCTTCATTCAGGAGTGTTGGCCTGGCTTATGGTTGAATGCGGAAATTGTAAAATGAGAGTAACACCGGTAAAGGGATACAACCTTGCCCTGATGGTTGTTTTTACTCTAATGGGTATCATACCCGGGTTGGTATACTGGTTTTATTCTATGTCCGGCCCGGCGGACAAGTGCCCTGTATGTGGCAAAAAAGCTGCTCAGCCGGTATAGGGACAGTAGACATTTTACTGTTAAAAAAATACAGGTGGAACAAAAATCACCTGCCGGCTCTTCATTCTTCCGGATAATTTTTTACAAAACCCCCTGAATCAGGCCCAAACCTATTGACAGGGGGGTATTTATAAAACTAATATAATAATGCAGGTGTACCCTCTTGCCCTGCATTACATGCCTTCTTTGCTGGAACAGGAAAAAAACTGCTATGGCTCCACCTTGGAAGGGAGATGAGCGGATGGAGTTACTTTCTTCTGCCTGGCTTGTTTTTCGATGCGATTCCTGGTGGCGCATGCTAATTTTTCAATTTCCACCTTAACAAGGAGTGTGGGTTTAGCCACAAAGTGGCAAAAAATTGAATATCCGGTATATTGAGGGTTCCTGTATCGGTCCTGCAATTTCCGGAGTTTCAAGTGGGGAACCATTTGGAAGCCGCGAGGTGGAATGCCTGACATCCGTGCCCTCGGTATGTTTATTGCTTAGAAACCTTTTTATTACCCGTTTATTGCCCCGTCATATTATTCTTTCAGGGCCGGGCCCTGTTACATTTTCCATCTGCTTCTGTTTGGTGTATCGCCAGTTATTTCGGGTGGTTTGGTATCGGGAAGGCGCCATGGCCTTCATCCTGTTTCCAGGAGGTAAATGCTATGGATGAACGTCGGTTAAACGGTGAAGGTGGAAATCAATTCGGTGAAGAGCGGCCTTTGGATTCTGGCCAGTTTTACCGGAGAGAGCTAATAGAAAAGATCAGGTATTTGGCCACCAAGGCCGATGCTCCACCGGTTAACGATTCCGGAATTGCAAAGCAACTAATTGAGATGGCTGATGCCGTGGGGCGTCAGCCATTAACACGCCGCAACTTATTACAGCTTACCGCGATTGGGGCCATGCTGGTATTTATAAACAGCACCTTTTCAACTGCTAACAATGCTTCATGCTCATTGAGGGCCCCGTTGGCCGGCTGCAGGAGGGAAGAAGAGCTCCCGGCAACCGGGCCTGATTTCAGCGCAGCGGTGCTCAGGAAAGAAGACATGCTGGCCCTCAGGTTTGATTTTTATCATCTTAAATTAAACGGTAGCAACCTGGAGCGGATGAGGGCCGGCGGGGATGCTTATATAGTAGTTAATTTTGCCCATGAAAATGATAATTTGCCGCAGAGCGTGGGCGAGGAAGCTTATCTGGAAACTGCGGCAGAACTTTCAGACGAAACTGAAGACCCCCACAATGAACCCAATCCGCCCGGTGGTTCGGAGACCCCGGATCAACCGGGTTATGTGGGGGCGAGGCTGGCAGGAGGAAGCCGCCTGGTATTTAAAATTCCGCCTGGCTCTCCGCCCATTCCATTCACCATGGAAGAACTGCTTTCATGGGAAAAATACGAATTAAGCGTAACTCCTACTGCTTTGCCTGCCGATGAGCAGAGTCCGGGGCAGGAGCCTGTAGCACCACTTTACTGGCAAACCGCTATTGAGGCGCCATGGCAATTAATAGTCTCGCCAAACCGGTATGCCGGCTGGGCGCATGCTCTTACTCCGGTAACCAGAAACCAGCGGACCGAACTGTGGCATACGCGCCTGGGTGTTCGCAAGCCAGATTTGATGCATCCAGATAACTGGACGGTGGATGAAAAGCAGGAAGCTTACCGTACCATGAGGGCTGTCTGGGCACGGGACTTTGACCGCGCGAATGAGCCGGATGCAAATGACCTCTCTCCATTCCGTATGTCACTTACCAGAAATGACCGCTGGCAGCTGGTGCGCCTGACTTCCGACTACAACATTCAGGCAACCAGAGCGGGAACACAGCTCTATAATCCATCCCCTGTTCAAGTAGAACGCTTTATGCTGAGCAGCCTGGGTGCATGGATGGATACCAGGGGGGAATGGCCGGGTGCACCCTCTGCAGCCGGCCTGGATATTATTGAATGGCGCCACCTGGCTGCTATGGCGCGTGACAACTATGTTCGGGTGGTTTACAAGGGCTTTTTATTCCCCACGGGTCATTCAGCCACTTTGGTCAAGGTCACCGAGCGCAAAGTTCAGGCGGTACCGTCCGGGGGGAGTTTGGCCGGCAAGCCGGCAGCATATTTACGTCAGCGCTTTTATATCGTGGTAAGGCAGCCACTAAAAACTTACCCAGCCCATTCTTCACAACCCTTCCAGGGAAGGGAGTGGCCATTTGCCAGTGTGCGTATAACTACGTTAATAACTCCAACTCTGGACAATCCTAATATTCATGGTGATGCTTATGACCTGGTGGGAAAGGGCCAGAAAGCGTTCTGGCCCAGAGTAGCCGGGCAGGATTTCAGGTTCCATATGATAGGGCAGGACACCGATGGCCAGCAGACGGAGTTTACCTGTCCGCTGGCTTTCATATCATCCACGCTTCAGCAGCCGGGTGATGTCTCTTCATTTATTGAGCCCGCCATAAATTCGTATAATTCCGGTGTTGCCAATACTGTACGACGGCAACGGCCGCTGCAGGGCCAGAAGGTTGCCCTTGCCGCCAGCAGTAAAGCAGACGGCCTGCCGGATGGAAAGCCGGGTGATACCAGCGCAGAGGTGAAAATCATGACGCTGGGGGCAACCCTGCCGGAACCACCCGTGGTTTCCCTGCCCGAAAACCAGGCAAGATTTTTTCCCACCTGGCAGGAGGCTGAAGTACGTTTGCCCAGTGCAGAACAGGCATCGGGCAGGTCTTTGCCGGGCCCTGTAGTTATCCACTTGCTTCCTGAATACTGTGAAAAAGGATTCAACCCTGCAACCAACCCGGGGTATATATGGGCTTTACTTAAAGATGCGGTGCAACTGAGCTTCGATGGAGCCGGTGACAAGTCCGGAGCCATAGTTACACCCAACATAGGAATCGTTGCATTATCTCGAACTATAGGGGTAGTCGGCGGAAGCCCGGGCTCGCCCCCCGCCATGTTTGACCCGGTTGACTTTTTCAGTGATGCAAAAATCCTCGGGGGAATTCTGCTGGCTCAAATCATAAAATCGGCAAATTTTGGAGACGGGCGCAAGGCTCCGCGGCTTTCCAGCAATCTTGTTTACCCAAATGGCAACAATACCCTTCCGCCAGAGGCATTTGAAACCCGCCTTGACTGGGAGCCGGAACTGGTTGAAGACCCGCTGGGAATTTTCGAACCTTCATCCGAAACAAGCATGGAAATAAAGGGGACATTTATAACGCCCCTTGACCCGCCGGGAGAGCCCGAATTTAACATTACCGGTGACCTGCGCAGTTTCTGGATCAATATGATAGGTAAAAATTTCCTCTTCCTGAGGATTCATTTTTCAAAGATTTGCTTCACTTCCGAGACCGGCAAAAAACCTGTTGTGGATGTTGATATTGACCGCACCGATTTCGCCGGACCGCTTGAGTTTGTTAATCCACTTAAAAACTTTCTTGAATCCCTCGGCACAGGTATGAGCATAGATATTACGCCGACCCAGATAAGCACCGGCTTTAAACTGCCCATCCCCAAAGTGACAGTCGGCATTGTTGCAATTCAAAATATCTCCCTGGGTGTCAAGCTGGTAATCCCGTTTACCGGTAACCCTGCCCGGGTGCGTTTTAATTTCTGCGAGAAAGAACAACCCTTCCTGCTGACTGTTTTTGCCCTTGGTGGTGGTGGCTATTTTGCCATTGAGGTTGGCCTGGACGGGGTTGAGCGGCTAGAAGCAGCGCTTGAGTTTGGTGCCAGCATGTCTCTTGACTTCAAGGTGGCTACCGGCAAGGTTAAAATTGTGGGTGGCATCTATTTTGAAATGGAAAAGGTGGGCCAGCCGGAAGAAACCGTAGCCCTTACCTCGTACATCCGTATAAACGGCTCGCTGAAAGTGCTGGGCCTGATTACAGTTTCTGTAGAGTTCTACCTTGGTATGAAATTTCAGAAACCGCCCAACGAACTTTATGGCCAGGCAAAATTGACCATAAAGGTTGAAGTGTTGTTTTTCAGTGCCAGCGTGGAAGTATCTGTTGAGCGTCGTATTGCCGGCGGTGATGGGGGTGATAGTTCACAATCATTATCTGCTGCAAGGGCGGATTTTAGCCCGGTCAGGCTGGGCAGTTTACAGGCTTCGGAAACAGGAGGCAATTTTGAAGACTTGATGAACCAGGAAGAATGGAGTGAATACACCAAAGCCTTCGCTCCGGTTCCGGAGGCGGTATGATTGGCAGGGAGGGTGAAATATGAATACTCAGACGATTACATGGACGGCTTTGCCCAATGGCACTGCCAGTGTAAGAGGTGAAACAAGACTCAGGCTGTCGGTTTTTGTCTCGCCGCGCTTGCAATCTGACACTGCCTCGGCACCCCTGTCCCTGTTTCCAGACTTTTTGGACTGGCCGGAAACCCTTTTTCCGACTGACGACAGGCGGGAGGTTATCTTCCGGGTTCAATTTGGCAATGGTAACCCAATCCTGGCAACAAGGGTGGGGGCCAGGCCCCAATCGGATTTCTGGAGGGCGTTGTTTACAGGCAACACTCCCCTGGAACCGTATGAGTTTAAAAATTTTAAAGACCGGCCTATCCAGTCTTACCCTGTAAAAAATATACAGGATTTCATCAAAAAGCAATATGTGGCGCTCTCAGCCACCTCTGCCGAGGACTTTCCTGCGGCAGATTCACTGGTAAGGGATCCGGGCGCTCCATTTCGCCCCCTTGCTTTTACACCTAGAGAAAACAAAGAAGAGCGGTTGACGGAAGATATAATGAACCAGCTCTCAAGAAGCAAGTTCATTTCAAGGGGCAGCATAGCGGATCCAGAGGAACTTGCCAGGTCCTTTTTACAGGCAAAGCTTTTTCACAAACCGTTTACCGAAAAGAGAATCCAGATACCGGCCCCATCGATAGATTTCCACCGTATGGTTTCACTCCTTGGGGATTACCCCCACCTTCTGCGGCTGATGGGGCTGGTCCATGATCTGGAAATACCTGTGCCAGTGCGTACAGCTTCTGAAAACACCGTGCAGGTATTTGTTACATGGATGCCAAGAGATGCTTCAGTTTCCACCTCCAATATTCCCAGGGAAATAAAAAAATTCGTCACTCGCTGCTGGGTTGGTGCGGATGGCTTTTATGCACTGCCACGGTCTATCAATCCCGAGCTGGTCAACGGCATGCTGCCGTTTGAAAACCCCAGGCGCTATGAAGTTGTGCGCATCGATGCCGATGGGGCAGCTATCAAGACGCTTAATTTTGCCTCGAACCTTGCCATCGCACGGTCACTGCGCAAAACTGACGATACGCCGGAAACTTCTTCAGTGCCCGCCATGCGTTCTGGTGGTATTTCGGTGGCCAGGGTGGATATGGCGGAGCAGACACATAAATCATTCATCAGGCAGGATGTTATCAACCAGAGCCTGAATGGAAATGACGGCACCGTTCTGGACGCCGAGGACATCACCCGTGGTTTTTCAATCGATGTCAGGGACTCTCTTACTAATAAATGGCATTCCCTGTGCCGGCGTATAGGCACCTATGAGTTTTCACGTCCAACGCCTGCTATTATTGAAAAAGTAGAGGATGAAGGCTTTGTATCTCAGAGTTTGACCTCGGCTGCCGACGATTCATCCGAAATTCTGCGCCAGGGAGAATACTTGTTCCACTGGCAGGGCTGGAGCCTGGCTGCGCCTCAGCCGGGTAAAACCATAGATGCCGACGGGAAGCCGGTCTATCCGGCGACTGAACTGGACCCGGAATTCAAGCTTGATGTGGATTTTATACCCAAGCCCGGCTCACTGCCAAGGCTCCGCTTCGGTGTTACCTACAGTCTGCGTGCCAGGGCAGTGGATCTTGCCGGGAACCGGCTTTCACCCGGAGATAAGTTGCTGCAGGAAGATTTACATGTCACTCCACCACTGGTATACGGGCGGTTTGAACCGGTGCCTCCACCGGTAATTGTGATGCGCCACAGGGTAACTGAAGGCGAGTCGGTTGAAAGGATGGTAATCCGCAGTAACTATAACAAGCCTGTTGATCAGACAGCCCAGCGCCATATTGTTCCACCCAAGACCTCGCAAACCATGGCAGAGGAACACGGATTGTTTGATGACATTGAAACCGGACAGGTAGATGCAGAGGCATACAAAATCATTGTAGAAAAAGAGGACGGAACCATTACCGGAACTGCTGACCCGTATAATCACAACCAGCCATATGTAGATGAGGATGATTTGAAGGCCCCCTATCTGCCCGATGTACTTTCCCGCGGTGCGGCTTTGCATGGTTTGCCCGGCGTTAGCGGCGGGCTCCTGGTAGATTTTGGCTACTCCCCGGCCGTTAAATGGCCCGACGGGCTTCCTTTCAGGTTAGTGTTGGGGGAATACGAAAGCCCGAAGATTGATTTTAACAACTCCAGCAGAGTACTTGAGGTTTTATTGCCCAAAGCAGAGGCAATTGATGTTCGACTGAGTTCTTTTATGGAAAAAAACGGGGTTATGCTGATGGGTTTGGTCCAGTGGATGATTGAATCGGGCCAGGATGAAACGCCTGCTATAAACCTGGCAACCATGGGGAAGCACTGGATGCTTACGCCTTACCGTATCATTACCATGGTTCATGCCGTACGGCAGCCATTACGCACCCCCGAGTTTGACCAGTTTAACCTGTCCCGTTTTGTCGGCCAGACTTTTGTGACCCTGTATGACCGGGTAATGAGGGTCAGCCGCAAGAGCACGGTAAAGCTGGATATAGAGGCTTCGTGGAACGAGACTGTCGACCCTGCTGGCGAAGCCGGGCCACGGGTGATAGCCGGAAAAGCAAGGCCTTTTGAACTTCCGGTAGCCCTGGCTGCCGATCCAGCGGAAGAGGAAATTGTTTATCTTGAGGGGAGGCATGAGTTCGGGGATACCAAATACCGGCAGGTGATTTACAGTGCAATTGCCACAACTCGTTTTGCTGAATATTTTACACAAAGAAACAGGAGCGTAAAGCTTGCCGGCACCAGTCCTTTCACCCTGTCCTCTGAAGGCATAGTGCCGGGTTCCGAGGCAGTGCGCCGTGCTGACGGCACCGCTACTTATAAAATCTATGATGAAGCCCATAAAACCGGGGATTATGTGATGGATTATGTTAATGGTACTATCCGCAGGGCAAGCAATACCGGTAAAATTCCAGAAAACGTGAATCTGGAAGTGTCTTACCTGACTCCTCCCATAACCCGTGAAATGACGCAACCAAGAACAATGGATGTTTTGAGTTCGGCACGGCCGGCAGCCCCGAAGGTGCTCTATGTTATTCCTGCTTTCAGGTGGCAGGCCCCTCCTCAGGGAATCGATAGTGACACAATCCTCAGCCGGCGTGTCGGTGGCGGTATACGCATATATATGGAGAGGCCGTGGTTTAGCTCTGGCGATGGTGAGCTTTTAGGGGTGGTTTTGTGGCCCGGGCCGGATAACATTTCTCTCTCAACGCAGGCTGCTCATGAAAAAATTAAACCCTATGTTACACAATGGGGCAACGACCCTCTATTCCAGTCCGGTCCGGTTGATATACTGCCAGCACGGGCTGCTTTCAAGCTGTCCAAAACCGTGCACCAGGCCTCAGGGCTTATGCTCGAAGAAGTACCCGATCCAAATTTGAAGGTAAATATTGCCGGGCACGAGGTGTCATATGATGAAGAAAGGCAGCTGTGGTGCTGTGATATGGACATCGATGCCGGGCAGAGCTACTTTCCTTTTGTTCGCCTGGCACTGGTTCGGTACCAGCCCAAATCTTTGTCCAGGGCTGTCACGGGGCCGGATACCTACGTGGATCCGGGCAACGATAATGTGCATCTGTCAAGTGTCGTTCTTGCCGATTTCATTCAGCTCGCTCCCGACCGGTATGCAAGCATCACCCGTAGTGGCGCTAGATCATTGACGTATCATGTTGCTGTAACCGGTCACAGCTATCGGGTTTTAACCGGGCAGGCAGGGCCGGGGCGCGTTGAAATAAGCCTCGAACGCAGGCGTGAGGATATCGACATTGAAGTATCGGGGGAATTAGCCTGGGAACCGGTTGAAACTGCTGCCGGGTTGCGAATTGTGGTGCTTGACCACAAGCTGGAGAGAGAAGGCAATACTACCTGGACCGGCGAGATAACACTGCCCAACAACAAGGATGTTTTCCGCCTGCTCATCAAGGAATTTGAGTTGTACAACGTACCCGGCATGCTGCCCATAGTTCAGAGGCGGCTGGTATATGCAGATGCTATACCATTGAGGCTTTAGATAATCTAGTTTAGTAGAAGTTCCGGGTTGATGGTTTTTACCGGGTGGCCGTGGAAAATAAGGTTTTGAGAGCCGAGATCTAATAAAGCAAGTACCTGCTGGTGTGTGCTTTCACTACTTTCTGTACCAGCTGCCATGGAGTGGAGAAGGGCAAGGTAGCCGCTTACATAAGCGGTGGCAAATGAAGTTCCGGTCTGGTAGCCGTAAGAACCTTCCGGCATGGTTGAATAAATTTTATAACCGGGTGCGACCAGATCCACCCATTCGGTGATGTTGGCCAGAGGTGCCAGCCTAGACTCATGCGTCAGGGCGGTTACAGCGATGGTTGAAGGGTAGCAGGCCGGATAGACATTTTTCCCAAAACGGTTGTTTCCTGCAGCGGCTACTACAATTACGTCCCTGTCGTTTGCATATTCAACTGCCCTTTTCAGCTCCGGAGATGTGTCGCTAATCTGGATGCTTATATTGATTATGCTTGCACCGTTATCAACAGCCCATATAATGCCTCGGGCGACATTTTTGGCGCTGCTGGTGCCGTTATCTTCGGCGACTTTAACGTTTAACAACCTGGTTTTGGGGGCTATTCCGGCTGTGCCAGGGCTTTCAAGGCTGGCAGCGATTATGCCGGCTATATGGGTTCCATGACCGTATATATCGTCAGCGGTGGGTGAATCGGAAAAATTAACCTCTCCGGCAACCTGGCCGACAAGGTCAGGGTGGCTGGCATCTATGCCGGTATCAAGGATTGCAACCAGCACATCCCGGCTGCCCTGAGTAATATTCCAGAGTTTATCTATCGAGAGGTAGTCAAGGCCCCACTGGTCGGATAATTCTACTGTAGCCGGGGCAGGGTTTATGACAGGCTCAGGCACAGCTTCAAAGTTATCGGGTAAAGGCGATCCTTGCTTTATTTCAGCTGGTGGTTCAAAAATCTCGTTTTGGGCCAGGCTGGATGTTGTTTGATTGCTTTCTGCAATCGCCGGAAAGACCGTGGTTGTTATGACGGCAATACAGCAAATGATCAAGGGGATCGAAGCTGGTAAAAGGTACTTTTTCATTACTAAATTTGACCATGTATTGTTCTAAGTTTGAATAGCGTGATAGTCCTGTTTTCAGGGGGTAAATTTGTTAGAAAAATTTACAATGAGTACTAGTACTAATGAGGGATTTTGACACTTTAATACGACTAAATATATAGAAGGCATAAACTAAAGTAATATTTTGAACAGTTTTTTGATGATAGTGAGTAGTACTAAGGTGAGCTTTGTGATGAATTCAAGGGTCCGCCAAATGTTCTGCATGGAAATCAGGTGTAATAATGCCAGACCAGGTTGTTGATCTGGCAAAAAAATAGGGAGGGTGAGATGATTAAAAAGGTTTTAGGGGCGCTAGGTAGTATGTTGCTGATTCTAGCTTTGCTTCCTGTAGGTAGTGGGTTGCTTGCAGATGATTTTATTACAGCC
>PUOQ01000023.1 GCA_003552785.1 Dehalococcoidia bacterium | reverse complement strand
CTGGCTTCGAGTTCTTCCAGCTTGCGCTCTCTAAAACGCTCCGGCATGTAGGTTTTAATAACATGCAGGCAGTTCTTGTATTCCTCTTTAAAATTGGCAGAATACTGTAGAACATCGGGCAGGAGAACTATTTCTGTTTGGTGCTCAAAACTGTTTTCTTCCACAACACATCTAGCTTCAAGCATGCCCTTGAACTTCTCAGTTGCCGGCAGGGCTCTTTCAGCTTGCAGCTTATATTGAACAGCATCGTCCCGGTGGTAGTCATCGTTGATTTCTGCCTTAACCCCGAGTGCTTCAAAAATGCCTTCTTCATCCCGGCAGGTTACTTCCAGGTTTTCGGGTTTGAGCCTTTCTAAATCCTGTTTGTCATCGTTCCACAGTCCAACCTGATAAACTACCAATGTTTCACGAATGTTGCCGTCTTCTTCAGGATATGCATTAATTTCTTTTTCGCGGCCAAGGAAATTGGGCAGCAAACCTTCATGGCACATCACCACACGGAACACGGTGCGGGCATGTTCCTTATCATTCCTTGCTGTTATTTCACAATTGAACGGATCATAAAACCTTTCCAGAGGCTTCTTTTCAGCTTTGTCGATTACAGTTATCAACCGTTGACCTTCATCATTTTCACCGGTTGAAAGCTCAAACGGCGGATCAGACTGCATGCATTTAACTTCTACTTCAACCCCATCCTCATTCATAAAGTCCATCAGTTCATAGGGCATGGTAAACTCTTTGCCCGAAGCGGCCAGCACAGACAATGAGGAGTCAGGCAGGCGTATGTAACAATCTCCCACCAAATTAAAGGTGACATTATTCTGGAATACACCCCCCTCCCCTGTGAAACGGAAACTGACCACTCCTGTATCCGGCAAATTGGCACTATCATCACCAACTGCCCTCACCAGGGCATTCATATAATCACCCACCATGTTGGAAGAACCAACCTCCAAAAAGCGGCTATCAGAAAATATTTCTATTGCAGCAGTAAGATCCGGGCGCGGTATTTCCTCACCAGAAGAAGAAACCTCTGCCATGCGTGCATAAACATAAACCGGATCGTCATTGTATTTCAGCTTATCACCAAAATCTTTGTTAAGTACCATTTTGTAGCTACTGCCCGTGTCGTCCCCATCATCCCGCCCGGGCCTGCTGCCGGAAGCACCGGCTGCACCTGCTGCAGCCGCCGCCAGCCCGGCCATTCCTATTACAATAGCTGCCGGAACAGAAACATCGGTTTCGCCTGCAGCAGCATCAGCATCGGTATCAACTATAACAACCCCTTCCTGAGAAAAATCGAGTACAAAAGAAGGCAACCCCCATCCCCTGGAAAGATTCTCCTGCATTTCCTGTTCATCGGTTGTGGTGTAATTTTCAATTTCGCTGAGCACATCATAGGTTAATTCAAAAGACCTTGAACCAATATAACTATCATCACTGGAGGTGATAAGCCCGTCAGGCCCGTAGGTGCTGACTTTGCGGGTTAGATTAAATTGACCCTCGGCATCAATGCGAAAAGGCGCTCTTGGTTGTGTTAAATACAGCATGATGCTTGAGCCTTCCGCTTCAATCTCTGTTGTTCTTCGTCTTTCTTCGGGGTCGCCACTGTAAGGACGGGTTTCGTAGTGTGCTTCACCGGTATATTTCACCGTCCCCCGGGTCCAGGGTATGGCGTTATGCTCTTCTCCTTCCAGCTGATGAACACCGTCAAAAGTAAGCGTACCCTCGGCGCTGATAAATTCGTCACTAAACTGCCCTTCATTGGTAACACTTTTGTTGTAGGAAAACGAGACCGGGCTGTTAAGAGAAAAGGTTTCATCAAGTTCTTTGATCATTTCGTATAGAGGTATCAACTCAAAGCTGGTTGAATAATCAAAGTCTTCCTGGTCAAAATAAACCCTGACATTGTCCGGCAGGTAATATACTGTTTCAGTGACTTGATTATGGTCCACCCTCACTGGCTCATCAGCATAGGTAAAGTCAACCCCGTCATAGCCGATACCCATGCTTCCGTGCTCGTTCACCCGGAAAGGCCCTGAATAGCTGTAGCTGTGGTAGTCTGTCCGTTCGCCAATCTCAAAAACGCTTCGCCGCTCGTGAAGCACCTCTACATTGATTTGAAACTCCATTTCGCCGGTCAGGATTATGTCTGGCTCAGAGCGGGGGTCTTCCCTGAATTCATTTATATCTACCAGTTTGGCATTTAAGCTAATGTTTCCGTCATAGTTATAACTGGTATGTTCACTGTGTTCGCTTACAAAGCTGCCAGAAGTCTGATTCTCATATACAAGTTCCTCGCCTGTATCAGCACTCACATCCATATCCTGTAACAAAAGCGCAATTAAATGCCCAATCCTGTGATCTTTGCTGTCGGTGAATTCACCGTAACGTAACCTGTAACCGCTGTCTGCCATAACCGGGGCAGCCATCATGCAAAACAGAAGCAGTAAAGCCATGCCTGCCAGAAAAAGGCGCCTGATGAGTTTAAACCTACCCTTCACTGGCATAACCTCCTTCTGGATCAGCTGGCAATTGCTTTCGATCCCGTACCAATTTCAAGGTTACGGCGGCAATCAAAAGAACCCCGCCAGCTGCATAACCTATACCGGAAAAAGGAATAAAGGCCAGAGGTATGGAAAGTGCAAAACCTGCCGTGATGCCCGCCATGATATAACTCACCTGCGAGTTCCCCCCGGCACCGGTGCTGGCAGGTTTGGCCATCAGGGACTGCATAAACCTGCGCAGGAAGCTGTTCTGGTTTGAAAGCGCCCCTGCAGATAGAACCAGGCCGGTTATACCAGCCATGCTGTTGATGGGAGAAGCATTGCCGCTCATTATATTAAAAGCAACCAGTGCCAGGCTCGCCCCTGCAAGCAAGCTGGTAATTGCCCCCTGATTGGAATTATTAAAATATCCTGGCAATGATTTAAAACGATGCAGGCTGCCCTTCAAACCGTTTAAGGAGAACCCGGATGTGAAAAAACCGCTGACCATGTAAGCAAACAACCCTTTACCTGCCAGCCCTCCGGCGAAACCCAAAATACCTCCGCTTGCACCGCCTTGAGCAAAGGTTAAGAAGTTGAGAAACCTCAAAAAGCCGTTGCTTATGCCGGCTGCCTGCAAAACCAGAAGCAAAAACCAGGAAGCTCCAAGCGCACCGGCTGTTATCATTAGCCTCCTGTTTTTTAAAAGCTGCTTTAAGCCACTGAAAATGCCCTTCAACCCGTCCAGCAGATATCTGTGTGGCGGCCTGGAGTGATCAGTTGTTGAAACAGAAGGAAGAGAGATCTCTCCGGCAGAAGCCGGGGCTTCAGCGTCAATAGAATGGTGTTTGAGTTCCGGGCCAGGCTCGTTTAAGACCGTGCCGGAAGGGGAGCCGTCAGAGGCTTCAGGTGAACTGCTATTATGATGGTGAGTAGAACTATTTTGGCCCAGGTCCCTATTTTCCTCCGAATTTTCAGAGGGTTCTTTATTATCAAGCACCACTTACCAGCTCCTGTGCCAAAATAACCTGACGCACAGTATAGCGGAATTGAACCAAAATTGCCAAGCCGGCTTTACGAATGCAAGGGGCCAAAATTTTTTCAAAATGCCATGCTATTAATCTTGAACAAGCTCACACGGGCTTAAGCCCCATGCCTTCAGGTATAATTATTAGCTGGAGGCTTGAAATGTTTAAACCCGCTTTTGATAAACAGAGACAGTATTACCTGACAGGGCAAACAAAGCCATTAAAGCACCGCCTGCAAATGCTTGACCGGTTAAAGCAAATGGTAATAAGCGCTGAGCCTGAATTGCTGGCGACTCTTAATAAAGACCTGCATAAAAACCGGCAGGAAGCCTACCTGAGTGAACTGTTGCCGGTGTTTCTGGAAATCAACCATGCCCGCAAAAACCTGAAGAAATGGATGCGCCAGGCCGGTAAAGGCAGTTCGATATTAACACCCGGTACATCGTACAAAGTTTACCCCGAACCCAGGGGGCAGGTGCTTATCATTTCCCCCTGGAATTACCCGGTAAACCTGTCCTTGCTGCCGCTTGCATCTGCGTTGGCAGCCGGCAATACAGCCATTGTCAAGGTGTCCGAGTTCAGCCGGAGCACAAGCAAAACCATGGTCGAGCAGATAAACAAAACCTTCAACCCCCGGCAGGTGTACGCCACCGGTGTTTCACCGGATGAATTTAAAGACCTTTTTGACCTGCCCTATGACCATATTTTCTTCACCGGCAGCTCCCGGGTAGGCAGGCTGGTTATGCAGCAGGCCGGCCGGCACCTGACACCGGTAACACTGGAGCTGGGCGGTAAAAGCCCTGCCATAATCCATAAAACAGCCAAAATAGAACTCGCCGCCAGGCGCATCGCCTGGGGCAAGTGGATAAATGCCGGCCAAACCTGCATTGCACCGGATTATGTGCTGGTTGAAAAGTGCATCAAAGAAGACTTTTTAAACGCATTTTTTGAAACTACGCGTCAGATGTATCCCTAGCCGCTGACCGGTGACGGCTTTGCAAGAATTATCAATGATAAAAATTTCAACCGCCTGCAGGCCTTGCTTGAGGGCCAAGAGGTGCTTTTTGGTGGCAATTCCAGCTCTGATGACTTAAAACTGGAACCCACAGTGGTAAATGAGCCATCACTGGAAAGCCCCCTGATGCAGGATGAAATTTTTGGCCCCATAATACCCGTTCTTACCTATGAGACCACTGCAGATATTTACAAAGTTATTAGCCACAACCCGGAACCCCTGGCGCTGTATATTTTCAGCCAGCAAGACAGTTTTATCCGTGAATTAACCCGCAACATCAGCTTCGGAGGTGGAGCAATTAACGATACCTTAGTCCAGTTTTTAAGCCAGAAGGTCCCCTTTGGCGGCAGGGGCGAGAGTGGGATGGGGTGCTATCACGGCAAACACGGCTTTGACACCTTCAGCCACTTTAAAACCATCGCCAAAACGCCTTCTATGTTTGATTTATCTTTCAGGTACCCACCCTACAAAGAAAGGGTGATAAAAGCTTTAAAAAGGCTGGTTGAATAAGCCCTGCAGCGGGACAGGCAGAAAGTTTAATCTTTCACTTTTCCAGCAGTTCGGATCCTCTTTGGTGGAGATAGGGGGATTCGAACCCCCGACCTCGGCGATGCGAACGCCGCGCTCTCCCAATTGAGCTATATCCCCACGCGGCATTATTATAACACAGGCCAAACCAGTTCCAAATTGCTAAAACATACGGTTGAAATCCTGCTCGGCTAGCTTAAAACCGATAAAACTGGCAACCTGTCCGCTTCCGGGGGAATTAAAAACCGTCTCAGGGTGGCCAAATTGGACCAGTTCACCATCAATAATAACCCCTACCACCCCTGCCAGGCGCTTTGCCTGCCCGAGGTCGTGAGTGGTCATTACCAGGGTAGTGCTGTGCTCCCTGCCTACCCACTCGAGCACTTCTTCAATTTTATTGGCTGAATTGGGGTCCAGGTTGGCCGTGGGTTCATCAAGCAACAGTATCTCGGGCCGGGTTACCAGCGCCCGGGCAATAGCTACACGCTGAGTCTCTCCGCCGGAAAGGGTTTTGGCATTGCGTTGAGCATAATCTGCCATGCCTACCAGCTCCAGGGCATCGATTGCCCTTTTTTTAGTTTCGTCTTTAGAAATTTTTCGCCAGCGCAGAGGGTAACAAACATTTTCATAAACACTGCACGAAAAAGCTACCGGCTTTTGCTGGACGAAAGCCATTCGCCGCCGGATCTCAAGATGATTCCTGGAAGAAAGGGTAACATCAATGCCTAAAAGGGATAGATGGCCACTAACTGCTTCATCAAGCAAGCCAAGCAGGCGTAAAAGCGTTGTCTTGCCGGCACCGGTAGGCCCGATAAGTAAAAATGACTGACCTTTCTCAATACGCAAACTGATACCTTTAAGCAGGGGAACAGAACCCACCCGCCTTACCAGTTCACTGGCTTCAATGTGAAGCATGAGACTTCACCTGTTGCAAGCGATTCAAGGCAATATTGATGGCAAGGGCTATTATCAGCAAGATAAAGCCCAGCGCAAGCGATAGCTCAATATCACCCTTCGAGGTCTCAAGAGAGATAGCAGTGGTAAGAGTTCGAGTAAAGCCCCGGATGTTACCACCGACCATCAGAGCAAGGCCAACCTCGGATATAGCTCGCCCAAAACCCATAATAATGGCTGTCATTACCGCATAACGGGCTTCACGCAAAGCCAGCATGCCTGCCTGAAAACGGCTGGCCCCCAGGGAAAAGGCAGTATCGGCGACTGTTTTATCAAGGCTGGCCAGTGCCGAAATGATTAGCCCGAGCATCAGCGGAATTACCAAAAAGGTCTGCCCTATGATCATAAGAACCGGCGTAAACATCAGGCCGAGCCCGCCAAAAGGCCCTGCCTGGGAAAACAGCACAAAAACAAAAAGCCCGACCAGTACTGTTGGCAAGCTGTAAAAAGTCTGAATGGTACTGATCAACAACCGCTTCCCCTTGAAAGCGGTAAAGTGGATAATACTGCCCAGGGGCAGGCAGATAAGTGTAGCCAGCAAACAGGCACTGGCCGAAATGCCCAGTGACCTGGAAGTAATAGCTATCACTTCCGAATCAAAGCTGATCAGCAGCTCGACTGCTTTTAATACGCCTTGCCAGAGTTCTTCCATAAATTATTCACATTCTACGAATCCGGTTCATTGCCGGCACAGGGCATAAACAAAGGTTCTCCGTAGTCTTTAACCCCGTATTCACCTATCAATTCCTGTATTTCATCGGAAGCCAGAAAATCTTCTAGCAGCCGGGCCCTTTCAAATCTGGTATCAGAAATTATATCCGGATTAAGAATGATCATGGAATACACGTTAAGCAAAATTGCTCCCTCATCAACAACCGGCTCGAGGCCTGTTTCGGATTTAAAAGCCAGGAAGGTGCCCAGGTCTGAAAGGGTGTAGCCCTGTTGCTCCTTGGCCATAAGAAGGGTGGGCCCCATGCCTCTGCCGGCTTCAATATACCAGTTGCCTGAGTTCCGGACCTGCTGATAATCTATGCCAGCAAACTGCCATATGTCTTTTTCCTTAACATGCGTACCGGATTCATCCCCCCGGGATATAAAACGGGCATCCTTGTCATCATGCAATTTTCTGACTGCATCTTCAGGGCTCATGCCTTTTATGCCGACAGGATCATCCTCAGGGCCAACGATAACGAAGTAATTATAGGCAAAAGGCACTCGCTCCACGCCGTAACCACCTTTAATAAACTCCTCCTCCAAATACCTGGCATGCACCACAACTGCGTCCACATCCCCTCTGCGGCCATATTCAAAAGAAATGCCGGTACCGGCATTAATTATATCCAGCCTTATATCATGCTCTTCTTCAAAACGCTCTTCAAGCACATTCCACAAACCTGTGTCATAAAGACTGGTGGTCGTAGCAATACGCAAACGCTGTTGAGGCTGAAATATCCCTGAACCGCCGTCACCATCACAACCAGCAATGCCAGACATCATAGTACCAAGCATTAACATTGTGGAAAAAAAGCAGCAAATTTTTTCCATATACAGGCATCCTTTTAAATGTCGCCAGACAACCGATATTTCCGGGAAAAAAATAAGCGCCTCGGAAGGAGGCGCTCTTACATTCAGAGCCATGGCCTTCTCCTTTCCGAACACGGGAGGCGCCACCGTTTCCAGTAACACCCTGCTGGCCTTGCTCCATAGGTTACCAACCTTTAGGAGTTCAGGCTCGGAGAACCCGGATATTTAATTGTCACCATTAGTTTAATAGCCTGTTTAAAGCCCTGTCAAGCACAACCCCGAGCTTAAACAACGGAAGTCAAGCTTAACCTTGTAAGCAAAAAATAATATTGTTATACTTATCGGGTTAAAATGAACGAACAATTTGAAACCGTAATCGGCCTTGAAGTGCATGCCCAGCTGACTACCCGCTCCAAGATGTTTTGCCGTTGCGGGGCAGATTATGCCAGTGCATCGCCCAACAGCCGGGTATGTCCGGTATGCCTTGGAATGCCCGGGGTGCTGCCTACCATAAACAGGCAGGCGATTGAAAATACCATACTGACTGCTCTGGCACTTAATTGCTCTGTACCGGAAAACACCAAGTTCGACCGTAAGAACTATATGTACCCCGATCTGGTAAAAGGGTACCAGATAAGCCAGTACGACCGACCTTTCGGCCTTGAAGGCTTTATTTACGTTGAAACGGACGGCAAAAACAGGCGGCTGGGCGTAACCCGTGTTCACCTGGAAGAAGACGTGTGCAAACTACTGCACCGGGGCACAGGCAGCGATGGCTACAGCCTGATGGATGCAAACCGCAGTGGCGTGCCTCTTATAGAAATTGTATCCGAGCCGGATATGCGCTCACCGGCTGAAGCACGTAATTACCTTATTAAGCTCAGGAGCATTTTACGCTACCTGGGTGTATCAGCAGCCAATATGGAAGAGGGGAGCTTCCGTTGCGACGCCAACATATCGCTGCGCCCAAGAGGCTCCAGCGAGCTTAAAACCAAGGTGGAAGTTAAAAACATGAACAGCTTCAAGGCGGTTTACCGGGCGCTTGTATATGAAAGTGAAAGGCAATACAATTTAATCCAGGAGGGTAAAACGCTGGCCCAGGAAACCCGGGGCTGGGTTGATGAAACCGGACAAACCGTATCCCAGCGGTCCAAAGAATTTGCCCATGATTATCGCTACTTCCCGGAGCCTGATTTGCCCCCTCTGGTAATAGAACGGGAATGGGTGGAAAGCATCAAAAAACAGCTGCCGGAGCTGCCCGACGAGCGGGCGAGCAGGTTTATGTCAGAATACAGCCTTTCCGCCTATGATGCGGGTCTTTTAACCGCCAGCAAGGAAACGGCGGATTACTTTGAACAGGTACTACAGCTAACCGGGCAGGGGCCAAAAGAAGTAGCCAACTGGGTAGCCGGCCCCGTCTTAAATATAGTAAACAACCAGAATATTGACCTCGAAGCATTCGGTGCCAGAGTTTCTGCCCGGGGCTTTTCAGAGCTTTTAGAAATGGTTGCAAAATCTTCCATAAACATGGCTACCGCCAAGATGGTTTTGGAAGAGATGTTTGACACGGGCAAAAATGCTGCCAGCCTGGTAGAAGAAAAAGGGCTGACCCAAATAAGTGCCTCAAGTGAACTGGACGTTTTTGCTGCACAGGTCATTGAAGCCCACCCTTCAGCAGTCGCCGATTACCACGCCGGTAAAGAGAAGGCCCTTAAGTATCTCATCGGGCAAATGATGCGGCTCACCAGGGGCAGGGCAAACCCAACTACAGCCACTGATATATTAGAACGTAAACTAAGGGAAGGTTAATTTTATAATATGCAAACTTATCTTTTAATAGCCCAGATTATTATTTCAATAGCACTGGTTGCCGTCCTGCTGTTACAGGTAAGAGGCGGGGGCCTCGGGGGTATTTTCGGTCAGGCAGACACCGTCTACCGTACCAGGAGAGGTTTCGAAAAGCTTCTGTTTAACCTGACTATCCTGTTAACGGTTCTTTTTATCGGCATAGCCCTTCTGATACTGGTAGTGTCATAAACAGCTCAAAAACCAAAAGAGGCTCCGCAGAAATCTGCGGAGCCTTTAATTGATATTCAACTGTAACTAGCTTAAAACTTGCTTCGCTCCCTACTTTACCTTCCTGGCAAAACACCAGATGGTCCCTTTCATCTTAAGGGAGCTGCTCTACTGTAAAGCTCAGGAGCCTTCCCGTGCTCCTCACCGGTGATGCTAAAAGCCTTCACCTCTCACCAGCAAGGAGCGGTTACAAGGGAATTTTCTGCGGCAATACCGGGCTATTATTCCCATAACGCCACCTCCTTCTCCGGTTTAGAAGGGTTCTCCTGTGGTCCCTTCTACTGTCATTATAGCTTATAATAAAAAAATGTCAATACATTTTATACAAGTACCGGAAAGCCAATTACTTTATTGTTAAAAAAGTGGCATTAAAAGGCCAAAAAATTATAGAATAGGACAGAGGTTACCGTTATTTAGGTCTATTGCGGACAGGGCAGCCAATTAACAGCATTCGATTGAGATTGTCTGCAATACCAGAAAAAAGAAAAGGGCCGGAAAATGTCTTTGATTGTTCAAAAATACGGCGGTTCATCAGTAGCCAGCGCAGAAAAGATAATGAATGTTGCCCGCAGGATCGTGCAGGCCAGAGAGCAGGACAATCAGGTCGTGGTAGTCGTTTCTGCCATGGGAGATACTACCGACGAACTCCTTGAACTTGCCAACAAGGTTAGTGACAGCCCAAGCGCCCGTGAACTGGATGTATTGCTCTCGACAGGGGAGGTTGTTTCTTCTACACTGCTTGCCATGGGGCTTAAAAGCCTGGGTGCTTCTGCCATAAGCTTAACCGGAGCTCAAGCGGGTATACGCACCGACAACTCTTACTCCCGCGCGAGAATCATGAATATCGACCCAAAGCGCCTTCGGAAAGAAATAAAAAAAGGCAATATTGTTATAGTGGCCGGTTTCCAGGGTATAAATGAAGAAATGGACACCACGACTCTAGGGCGAGGCGGCTCGGACACTACCGCTGTAGCGCTGGCTGCCAGCTTAAAAGCAGACAGGTGTGAAATATGCACTGACGTAGAAGGCGTATTCACCGCCGATCCCCGCATTGTCAGCCAGGCCAGAAAACTGGATGAAGCTGGTTACGAAGAAATGCTTGAAATGAGTACCTACGGAGCCAAAGTAATGCACCCTCGCGCTGTAGAGCTCGGGCAACTCTTTTCTATACCTATTCTGGTAACCTCCAGCTTCTCAAATACTAGTGGAACGTTAATCCATGGAGGAATAACTGTGGAAGGAAGAAACAAAGTAACCGGTATAGCCCACGACTTAAACGTGGCAAAGATCACTGTTGTAGGTGTGCCCGACAAGCCGGGAATAGCAGCTACAATATTCGAAAAGCTTGCCACCGCCGGCATCAGCGTTGACACCATCGTACAAAATGCGAGTATAGAAAACATTACCGACCTGACTTTCACCATCGCCAAAAACGACCTTGGCCCAGCCATGCAGATCGTAAAACCGGCAGCCCTGGAAATAGGCGCCAGAGACTATGTTAGCGATTCTGATGTTGGCAAGGTGAGCATTATCGGTACAGGAATCCAGAATACACCGGGGTTTGCCGCCAAAATGTTTACCGCACTCAGCCGTGAAGGCATCAATATCATGCTCATTTCAACTTCTGAAATACGCATTACCTGCATTATCAAAGAAGAAAAGGTTAAAGACGCAGTCAGGGCTTTACACCGTGCATTTGAGCTGGAGCAGGCTCAAAAATAAACAGGGCGGGCTTTAAAAGACCCTGCCCTGTTTATTTAATTACCGGTTGATAAAAACCTTAAACGCCTACTACTTCTTTGACCCCGGTAACTTCCTGTTTGAGCAACCTCTCAATACCATTTTTCAAGGTCATGGAAGACATTGGGCAACCAGCGCAAGCCCCGGTGAGCTTGACCTTTACGACACCGTCCTCGCTGACATCTACCAGCTCAACATCACCGCCATCAGCCTGCAGGTTGGGGCGGATTTTCTCGAGCACCGTTGCTACTTCTTCTCGCATTAATAACTCCTTGGTATATTTTATTTTTATATTATTCTTTATTTGAATTTTCTTTTTCTTCGTCTTTAATGACGCCGTGGCACTCAAATACCTGTTCAGCAGAACAATCTCCGGGAACGCCTTTTAATTTTTCAGGATTCTGGCACTCGCCTGGCTGGCACATATTTAACTCCTTGGTTTAAAATTTGAGCTTATTTTGATTTGAGATTATCATATACACATTAATTGCGTCAATTTAAAAATCTTTAGCACCAACACCTTGCCAAACACCATATATATCGTTTAGTATTTTAAGCTTGTGCTGATAAATCAAAGTAGTTTACTAAAACAGCCAACAGTTATAAACTATAATTACAGGAAGAGGATGGATGACACCAGAAATTAAAAAACCCGTATTTGTTCTACCCGGTAACAGCCGTAAGGCCATAAACCTTGCCATTGAAGGCCGCTGGCAGGAAGCAGTAGCTGCCAATCTGGCCATTTTAGAAAACTCACCCAGTGATGTCGATGCCTATAACCGGCTCGGCAGGGCTTACATGGAGCTTGGTGAATATGCTGCTGCCAGAGACGCCTATAGCCATGCATATGAACTGGACCCGTATAATTCTATTGCCGAGAAAAACCTGCGCCGTCTTTCCCAGCTCGGTGAAGGAGCCAGGCATAAATCTCCCTCGCCTAACAGGCTGGATCCGGAGCATTTTATAGAAGAACCCGGTAAGGCAGGTGTTGTAAGCCTGCAGCAGGAAGCCCCCCGTGAAACCTGGGCCAGCATGGTTGCCGGAGAAAAAGTCGAGCTCATAATTGACGGAACAAACCTCAAGGTTGAGAGTGCCCGTGGTGAATATCTGGGAATAGTAGACCCCCGTCACAGCCAGCGGCTGATTAAACTCATCAAAGGCGGGAATATATACTCTGCAAAGGTTATCAGTGCTACTGGATCAAAAGCTATCATTATAAGGGAAGTATATAAACATCCATCCCAAAGAGGCATTATCTCTTTCCCTTCGAGAAGCGCTGAACGATTTGAACACTACAGGACAGGCCTGCTTTCCGCCTCGAAATCCGGCTTGACTGATGAGTCAGGCGATGAGGGGCTGCTTATCGATAGCGATGACACGGATAGCTGGACAGATGCAACCGATAACAATTATGATGACCAGGAAGAAACCCGCTAGGAGCACATAAATGGATGTAAGCACAGGTACAGTCAGGGAAATCAAAATTGAAGATGAAATGCGCAGTTCCTACCTGGACTACGCAATGAGTGTAATAGTTGCCCGGGCGCTCCCGGATGCAAGGGATGGGTTGAAACCGGTGCAGAGGCGCATATTGTATGCAATGCGCGATCTCGGCATTACCCACAACAGCCCCCATAAAAAAAGTGCCCGAGTGGTAGGTGAAGTACTGGGTAAGTACCACCCCCATGGCGATTCTTCGGTATATGATGCCATGGTGCGTATGGCCCAGGATTTTTCCATGCGCCATACGCTCGTTGACGGGCAGGGCAACTTCGGCAGTGTGGATAACGACCCGCCAGCGGCCATGCGCTATACCGAGGTAAGGCTGCGGGCCATCGCCGAACAAATGCTTTTGGACATTGACAAGGATACTGTTGATTTTGTCCCCAATTTCGATGATAGCCTGACAGAGCCTTCTGTCTTGCCCAGCCGCCTGCCCAACCTGCTTGTAAACGGTTCTTCGGGCATTGCTGTTGGTATGGCAACTTCCATACCGCCCCATAACCTGGGTGAGATTTGCTCCGCTATCACCTACCTGATTGACAACCCGGAAGCTTCTGTCAGTGAAATGATGGAAATAGTCAAAGGGCCGGATTTCCCCACCGGAGCCATTATTCAGGGGGTCGAAGGCATAAGGAGCGCTTATGCCACCGGGCATGGCCGCGTTGTAATAAAAGCCCGCACCTATATTGATGAAGCCCCCAATGGGCGCTACCAGGTTATTGTTAACGAACTGCCATATCAGGTTAACAAAGCCGGGCTGATAGAACGCATCGCCAATCTTACCAAAGACAAAAAGATCACCGGTATAAGCGAATTGAGAGATGAATCCGACAGGCAGGGCATGCGCATCGTCATAGAATTGAAAAGGGAAGCTCAGCCACAGCAGGTGCTTAACAACCTTTTCAAGCACACGCCACTGCAGTCCACCTTTTTCATAAACATGCTGGCACTGGTTGACGGCCAGCCGCGGGTGCTCAGCCTTAAGGAAGCCCTGCAAAACTTCATCAACTTCCGTCAGGAAGTCCTAACGCGGCGCTCCCAATATGAATTAAAAGGGGCTAAAGAAAGAGCTCATATACTGGAGGGCTTGAAAATCGCCCTTGATTTTATTGATCAGGTTATCCAAACCATCCGAGCTTCAAAATCTGCCGAAGAAGCCCGTGGTGCGCTTATGACACGGTTCGAGCTCACTCAGACTCAAGCCCAGGCCATTCTTGATATGCAGCTTCGCAGACTGGCAAATCTTGAACGACAGAAAATTCTGGATGAATATGAAGAGGTCATCAAGACAATCAGCTATCTTGAAGACTTGCTGGCAAGCCCCGGGAAAATGCTTGCCATAGTTAAAAAAGAAGTGAGCAACTTAAAATCCAAGGAAGCAAATTCGCGCCGCAGTGAAATCAATGAACAGGAAGCCCTGGCCTTCAGTGAAGAGGATTTGATACCACACCAGGCGATGATGGTGACTCTTACCGAGCGAGGTTTTATTAAGCGTGTTCCAGCAGAAAGGTTCTCACCGCAGCACCGTGGCGGGAAAGGCATCATAGGCACAGTAACCCGGGAGGCAGACTCTGCCCGATTCCTGCTG
>PUOQ01000060.1 GCA_003552785.1 Dehalococcoidia bacterium | reverse complement strand
GACACAAGGGGCACATATATTTAAAATGATGAGCAAAGAAGTAAACAAGCCAGACAAAGAAACCTTGAACAGGGAAATGCGCAAACTTCCTCAGGTTGAGGTACTGCTGAGCCATCCAGGGTTACAGCCAGACATAGAGCGCTTTTCCAGGCCTCTGGTAATGAAAGCAATACATCATTCACTTGCAGATGTGCGAAGCGAGATAGCCAAAGGCAAGGCTGCTCCGGATCAGGAAAGCCTTATAGAACGAATAAAATCCGACCTGAATACATCCTGGCCTGGTTTCAGGAGCCCCGTTATAAACGCTACCGGTGTAGTATTGCACACCAACCTGGGCAGAGCCCCGCTTCCCGCTTCGGCTCTGGACCATATCAAAGATCTGTGCGGCCAGTTTTCTGTGTTGGAATATGACCTTACAACCGGGAAGAGGGGCCGCAGAGCCCGGGAAATGGAAAAGTTGCTGTGTATTTTAACCGGTGCAGAAGCAGCCCTGGTGGTTAATAATAATGCGGCCGCGGTGCTTCTGATACTGGCTGCAATCGGCAATGGCCGGGAAGCCATTGTTTCACGGGGGGAGCTTGTTCAGATCGGAGGCGGCTTTCGTGTACCGGATATTATGGCCCTTGGCGGGGTAACCCTCAGGGAAGTAGGCACAACCAACCAGACCTACGTTGATGATTATGAAGCCGCCATCAATGAAGATACGTCTATCCTGTTAAAAATACACCGCTCCAATTTTGCAATGCGAGGCTTTACCTGCGATGTGACAGTGCCCGAGTTGAAAAAACTTGGAGAAAAACACGGGCTTCCGGTGGTATATGACGTGGGCAGCGGCTCCTTTTTTAATACCGAAGACTTCGGTATGGAGCACGAGCCAACAGTGCCGGATGCAATGAATGAAGGGGCCGATATTATCTGTTTTAGCGGCGACAAGCTTTTGGGTGGGCCCCAGGCGGGCATTATCCTTGGCAGAAAAACCTACATCGAAAAAATGCGCAAGCACCAGCTATTGCGGGCCTTTCGAATTGATAAAATGGTAGCCGCGTCACTCGAAGCAGTAGTAATGCACTATTTGAAACGTGAAGCCATGGAAAAAATACCAGTATGGAAGATGATGTCTTACACCCGGGAGGAAATTGGAAAGAGAGCCGGCAGGCTGGCTGATAAACTTGGAAAAGAGGGAATCAAGGCCGAGGCAATCAACGGCTTCAGCACTGTAGGGGGTGGCTCTCTGCCGGACCAGACGCTTCCCACTGTTCTGGTAGCTGTAAGGCCTGAAACCTCATTAGAGGCCTTCTCATCACGGCTGCGGCTTGGCGAGCCACCCGTGATAGGCAGGATTGAAGAGGAAAGGTTTATCCTTGACATGCGCACCGTTTTTGAGCAACAGGAAGAATTGCTTCTCCAGAGAATCCTGGACAGCATCAGATAATAAATAGCATGCTTACTATCGGTACCGCCGGACATATAGACCACGGCAAATCCAGTCTGGTAAAAGCCCTTACCCAGATCGACCCCGACAGGCTTCCGGAGGAAAAGCTCCGCGGCATGACCCTTGATCTCGGCTTTGCCTGGTTCAGCCTGTCCTCAGGCGAAAAAGTAGGCATAATCGACGTACCGGGCCATGAACATTTTGTGCGCAACGTAATTCCGGGCATGAGCGGCATAGATGCTGCCATACTGGTGGTGGCTGCTGATGATGGCTGGATGCCCCAGACAGAAGAACACATGCAAATCATTAACCTGCTGGGAATAAGCCATTGCATCATAGCCCTCAACAAAGTCGACCTGATCGGTGATCCGGAGTGGCTTGGCATGGTTGAGGAAGAAATAGCCGAAAAAATCGACGCAACCAGTCTTAAAGGGTCCCCGATAGTACGGGTAAGCACTCGTGAAAAAACCGGTATAGACGAGCTGAAAGCGGCCATAGAAGAAATGTCACAAAAGGTTGTTTTAAGCCGTGACATAGGGCGGCCACGCTTGCCTGTAGATCGTGTTTTTACCGTTAAAGGAAGCGGGGTTGTGGTTACCGGCACTCTCAGCGCGGGGTGGCTGTCCAGCGGCGAAGAAGTCGTAATACTTCCCGGTAGGAGCAAGGCCAACATAAGAAGCGTTGAGTGTTATAAAGAAAGCTCTAGCCGGGCAGGACCGGGTTGCCGCGTGGCCCTGAACCTGAGTGGCGTTAAAAAAGAGAGCCTGAGCCGGGGCGATGTTATCGTCAGCAATCGAGGCGATCAGACTGTAAGCAGAACCCTGGATATAAAAGCAAGATTGCTTCCCAGGCCGGAATTCAGGCTAAGAAACGGGGAAGAAGTGCTGGTCTATATGGGTACCGGCGAGTATATTTCGAGGGTTACTTTGATGGAGTCCAGGGAAATGAGGGGGGGAGAAACCGGTCTGGTTCAGCTCAAGCTGGCAGAGGAGGCTCCGGTTTATATAGGCCAGCCCGTGGTGGTTCGCAGGCAGTCACCGGCAGATACCATTGGAGGGGGATTTGTGCTCGATCCTTTTGCCCCAAAGTATAAAACACGGTACGGCCCGGAAACAAAGGCCTGGCTGAAACAAAGATTTGCACTTGAACCGGAGAAGTTAATACTAACCGAGCTTGAGCGTCACCGCTTTCTTGAGAGAAAGGGGGCTCTTTCATATTCATGCTACTCAGACGAAACGATTCAGGAAAGTATAAATAAGCTGGTTGATAGCGGTGCTTTAAAAACACGCGAAGGCTTTATATTTACCAGGCGTGACTGGGACGCCCAGAAAGGAATTTTTAAAAACACCCTGGCCCTGGAACATCAAAAAAACCCTTTAAAGAGGGGCATTGCTCAGTCTGCCCTGCAGGTTACCCTTGAGCTGCCCAGAGAAGTTTTCACTCCTTTGCTGGATGAACTGATTGACGAAGGTGAAATCGTTCGCATTGGGGATTGGCTGGCTCTGCCCGGGCACAAGCCGGAGCTTTCTGGCAATCAGCAACTGGCAGCAAATGAAATGCTTGATATTTTCCGCCGAAACCCTTCAGCCCCGCCGACATTTAAAGAGCTTGGCGCCCGCTTTCCCGGTTATGAAGAAGTAATTTATTATCTGATTGATGAAGGGGAGCTTATACTGCTGGCAGACGGCGTTTTAATGGAAACAAAAACCTACCAGCAATTCAAAGAAGGCATTGTAGAGTTTCTCAAAAAGCATGGCAGGCTGGCCGTCCGGGATGTTAACAGCCTGTATGGCCTTTCCCGTAAGTACTCCCTGCCCCTTCTTAACCAGATGGATAAAGAAAAAATCACGCGCTGGGACGGTGATACAAGGCAGCTGGTTTGATAAAATTGGCTGTTGACAATATAATTTATACCGGCTCGTTGTTGCACGGGCTTATCCCGGCCGGGGTGGCGGAATGGCAGACGCAGCGGACTTAAAATCCGCCGGATTAAAATCCGTGTGGGTTCGAATCCCACCCCCGGCACCAGGTTTGGTGGCTAGCGGATACAAAATAGTTGCAAGCTAAGACATGTAGAGAGCCGGGCTCAATGGAGCCCGGCTCTTATAGTGCAACTTTGAACCAGAATCAGCTTTTAGCTTTTGCCAATTTTAAACATTTTGGTGCCACAATCCGGGCAAATACCCTGAGTTGCCGGACGGCCGTTCTTCATAGTTATGGCGGTAGCTCCGCTCATCTCCTTTTTACTACGGCACTTCATACAATAAGCCTGCATCTGGGTTAAACCTCCTTTAAATTAGCTTGAAAGCTAGAATAAACCATTACACACCTGCGTGTCAAGAGAATTCGGGCTCTGTTTAAGAACAATTTTAACCAACTGGTACCAAGGTAATGTGTACTAGGGCCGGAAATTGGGCGCCATTGGCAGAAGAAGCGTGCTCCCGGGCAGACGGTTGATATAGCTTCGGGTGTAATTTGAGGGGAATGAGTAAACTACCTGGGCTCTGGGGTGTTCCAGACAAAAAAGGAAAACCCCGACTGTTTGCGACTTGGTTCCGAAAGGGCCTATAACCATATTAAATCCGTCCCTTACTTCCTGGTGAATACTTTCAAGGGCGCTTCTGGTGGCATATGGATCATCCGGTGGCACGTTGCGCACTTCAACATTCGGCATTGAAAGAAGACGAGCATTATTGCGCCTGGCATATTCCAGGTATTCCTCTTTGCCGTCTCGTGGCGGGCTGGAAATTATGCCCATGGTGCGGGCCGGGTTGAAGTGCTTCCACACACTCAGCGCCCGCTCGGGCTCAAAGCCGAGAAATATTATGAGCATGGTTTCTTTTTCAAGAGACATGCTGCCAAAAAAGTTGGGCACAGTGGTTATCTGTTCGACGCCACGGGTGAGCCGGGTAGGGGCGTATGTCTGGGTGGTATGTATAAGGCGGGGAATTCCCAGGTTTTGTTCGGCAACCAGAAAATGCAGCAGTTCAAGAAGGTAGATTTTGGTGAAACTGGAAATGTCTATAGTGATATAGGGTTCGTCAAAGTCTTTGGGCTGGCACCTTTTCCAGACACTTCGAAGCTGATTTATAGCTTCAGTCGGAGCTTCTTTCTGGCACCTAATTACAAACACGCCTTCACTGGTGCGTTTTCCGAGTTCCGCCTGAAGCTTGAACAGATTGGTGTCGACCTGTTGTTTAAAAAAGGGGTCTTCGACTACAAAGATAATCGAGAAACGGGTGCGAAAGACCATGCCCATTTTAGCCACAGATTGGATACAGCGGTCTTCAAACCCGGCACAGCAGATGAAAAGGTCATCCGGGCCATATTCATTTATCCGGTTCAATTGCTCTATTTCAACTGGCTCGTCGCTAATTTTCATCCGCTTCTTAAAATAAAAACATTCCCGTCATTTTTACCAACAATATAATGAGCACAGGGAAGAATGTCAATCTTTTGAGCTTCTCAGGTTTATAATTTGACTCACCGGCAATACAAGCGTTAGACTCGGGCAATGTACCGCCTGCTTGGACACCTGTTGACACTGGTGGTACTTATGTCCTGTTGCTCTATTATTCCTCCGGCCGTTGCTGTTGCGGGCAGCCCTGATTCTGCCAGCTGGATTGATATTAATATCCCTGGAGACGTAAATCGGTCGAGCCAGCTGCTGGCCGAGGGCAGTGAAGTTGTATACCTTGGCGGCGGGAAAAACCCCGATGACGTTTATGCAGTAGTATCCGGGGCGGAAACACACCTTTACCTTTCCAGTGAAAACCATAAGGAATGGGAGCACCTGGCCGGTTTAAAGCCCGGGCTTGTGGACTTCAATGCCTCCGGCTCATGTGCCGGTAATAAGTATTATGCCACCTCTACCGGTGTATACCGCTCTGAAGACGATGGAGGGACTTTTTTGCCCGTGGCCAATGTTCCCGGAGTTGATGATGAAGGTAAACACATTACATCATTTGATGTTGGGTCATGGGAGGGCGAAGAAGTTATAGCTGTTGGCACCGCTGGGGGTGATTCCAGGGAAAACGGGGGAGTTTATATACTACGGCCTGAACAAATTCTTGCCCGGTGGCAGGATACCGGGCTCAACGCGATGGACGTTTATGCAGTTAAATTTCCACCTGTATTATCAGATGGCCTGGAAATGTTTGCTGTAGGGCATGATGGCAATGATTGCCTGATAATAGATTTTAATGGAAGTGCCGGCTGGGGCGACACCTGGGGCGAGGCTGCTCTTTATAGCAATGATGGCTCGTCATTGCCGGGCCTGGAAGGGGCTTCGGTGGCTTTTGGGGCGGATTATGACTCACCCGGCAAGGGCTCTTTTACGGTGGCACTGGACAGCGGCAATAATTCCGGTGGTGTTTACCGGCTCGCCCGGGCCGGATCGCCGGAAGCAGTTCGTGCATTAACACTGGATGCCAAAGGAGCTGCCAGCGTAGATATCTCTACAATCGAAAAGGGAGCGGGAGGGGCATTAGTTGCCGGAGCTGCCAGCTTGCCAGCTTTATTTATCAGTCATGATGATGGTAATAGCTGGGAGGTCTCGAGCAAAAGCCCCACCGGAGAATCCGTGACGGGGACATATATTGCAGATGACGGTTTTTATGCTGCCACCGCTGGCGGGCAAAGCGCCGTATCATTTTCCAGCGAGGGCTTTTACTGGAACCAGGTGGCTTTTATTGACACCCGCATAGACGCCATTGTTGATTTTGCCACACATACAGATTACCGGGATGACGGCATTCTTTATCTGCTTACCTGGGGAGGTGGAGCAAGCCTGTGGCGCTCCGAAGACGGGGCCCGGACCTGGGAACGCAGCTTCTGCAGCAGCAGCAAAGAAGTAGTTGATTTAGAGAAGGTGGCCTTGGCCTCCACTGGCGACTCGCAACGGCCGGCCGTTTACCTGGCGGGTTCAAGCAACAACGGGCCAGCGATATGGGAAAAAACAGAAGGAAGCGCAAGTTTTAAAGAGCGCCAGGTGCCGGAGCGTGTAGATTGCTGGGCAGTAGCTGCAGATGGCAGTCTGTTTTTTGGCGGTTTTGATGGTTCGACAGCAAGTGTTTACCGCACATATGATGGTGGCAGGAGCTTCGACTCAAGTCCGGCGGGTAGCTTGCCCCTTCATTCGCTGGATGTAGCCGGAGGCATTGATAATAGCTACTATGTGGCGGCTGGAGACACAGCCGGCGCGGTTTATCTGTCAGTGGATAAAGGCAAAGAGTTTGTTCAAGCCGGAAACTCAACCGCCCCGGGACTTTCAGGCAACATTACAGTGCTTTTTGACGACAGTTGTCCCGGTAGCAGCCGGTTGTATGTCGCTACGGATGAGCCAGACGGGCCTGTATTTAGCCTGGAAGGGTATGATGAGCCCGAATGGCAGGAACTGGGCGTCGGGCCGGGCATGGCCGGGAGCATGTGTGTAGGAGGCACCGGCATTCTTTATGTAGCCAGTTTTGCCGGGGTTGAAGCGGAAAAAGGTTTGGGTGGCGTCACACGAGTGTTGCATCCGGGAGCCGACGGGGCAGTTTTTGATACACTGTCAACCGGGATTAGAGAAGGCGGGACCATTTGGCGGATATGGGCTTACGGCTCGGGAGTATGGGCAATGGACACCACTCATAACCGGCTATTATATTATGAAGACAGCCAGATTTACGGGCCTGAGCTGGTATCACCTGAAGACGGAAAAAATGCTTTGGGGGTATTTGCAGGCGAAGCAGTTAAAGGGGTAGATATTGGATGGGAAAAGCAGCCGGGCGGCATTTTGTACCAGTGGCAGATTTCTACCAGCCCGGCTTTTACCAGCGTGCCCGATGAGGCGGAAGGCTCTACCCGGGCGGGCACAGCCAGGTTGCCGGATCTGGAAACAAACACGGGTTATTACTGGAGGGCAAGGGTGGTCAGTCCGGTGCATAGCCCATGGTCTTCAACCTTTCAGTTTTCCACCATTATGGGTGGCAGCATGGATGTTCCCGGGCTAAAGAGTCCTTCCCCGGGAGCAAAAACTTCGCTTGCCCCGCTTTTTCAATGGCAGACTGTTGCCGGGGCTGAATCATACGAGCTGGTTATTAGCCGGCAAAGCAGTTTCAGCCAGAAGGTTGTAGAGCGTTCAGGCACCGGCTCTTTACCCGCCAATGCGTGGCAGAGCCCGGAGGACCTGGAGCCAGGCACGGGCTATTTCTGGAAAATCCGGGCGCTGGGCAAGGATAGCTCCAGTGCCTGGAGTGATGTGGGCAGTTTTGTTACCAGGGAAGCCAGCCCCGAGCCGTCTCAAACGTCTCCCGTGCCAACTACAAAACCCGTTGCACCGCAACCGGTTACTACGACTGTGGTCTATGCACCGGAAGTTACTGTTACCAGCCAGCCATCTGAGGCGCCACTGCACACCGTGGTGGTAACCAGGCCACCGGCTGTTACTCAGCAACCGGCTGACCCCGGCCTTCCTGGCTGGGCTTATTTAATAATCGGGGCGATGGGGGTTATTGTTTTTATGCTCGTGATTATTACCACCGCCGTGGTAACAAGAAGCCGGAAATGATGGATTTTAATTACATCCTGGCGGGAAACCCCGTCAGGCTTAAGCCTGACAGTCGAGCAAAAAGACCTGGGTGCTAAGAGGCAGGCTGTTCTTTGAAACATTGAGTTTTGCCTGTGAACCCAAACCCTGAGACCCGGTTTCGGCCAAAAATTTGTCTACTGGATCAAGCTCAATTTCACAGGCGGGGGTTTTATAATGCATGGGTATAACAATTTTAGGCTCAATAGTGCGTACAAGCCTGGCCGCCTGGGCGGCATTGATGGTAGAGTGGCCTCCTACCGGCACAAGTAAAATGTCTACATGACCAATAACTTCTACCTGCTGGTCGGTAAGCAAATGCCCCAGGTTGCCCAGATGGCAAACCGAAAATTCATCTATTTCCAGGGCGTACACAGTGTTCTTGCCTCGAAGGCTGCCACTGGCTTCATCGCGGTAGGTACCAACGCCAATAATTAACACGTTGTGGACTTCATATTCGCCCGGGCCGCTAATAATATAAGGATCTCCGCCTATTCTTTCCAGGCCGGATTCTTCAGGTAGCTGGTGGCTCAGGCAAACGATATCAGCAGTTGACCTGTTTGATTGGCGGCTTGAATCTACCGGTATGGGGTCGGTGATGATGGTAGCGTTTTTACCTTTTATGCGGAAGCAGGAATAACCCAGCCAGTTGATTTCCATAATTGTGTGTTAATATTAACACATGCCTCTTAATTACAGCAAGCTTGACCAGCGTGGTATATTATTGATATGCGTTATGCCATTCTGGCCGATATTCATGCCAATCTAGCCGCATTCACTGCCGTTTTGAGGGATATAGAGCAGCGCGGGGGTGTAGATGAGTACTGGTGCCTTGGAGACATTGTAAATTACGGGCCTGATCCGGTTAAATGTGTTGAGTTGTTGCAGCGTTTGAAGCACGTAACTGTTGCCGGAAACCATGATATGGCAGCTATAGGCAAGGCGCCGCTTAATCTGTTTAATCCGGATGCTGCAAGGGCGATGCAGTGGACAAAGAGCCAGCTGAACCAGGAAGCAGCCAATTTTCTGGGGAGCCTGCCGCAGATTGAAAACCGGGGCGAATTTACCCTGGTGCATGGAAGCCCCAGGGATCCGATTTGGGAATACATGGTATCCAAAAGCCAGGCTGAAGAAAACTTCGGCTGTTTTAAAAACAGGTATTTGCTTGTTGGCCATTCACATGAACCACTTGCTTTCCGCCTTGAGGAAGAAGGGCGCGTAGCATATATAAAACTTGCAGAAGGCCTGGGTCAGGTAGCTGGAAAGAAGCGGTTGATGGTTAACCCGGGCAGTGTTGGGCAGCCCCGGGACGGAGACCCCAGAGCCAGCTATGCTGTTTACGATGCTGGCCCCCGGGTGGTTAAACTGCACCGGGTTGTCTATGATGTGGGTGCAACCCAGCAAAGGATGGTTAAGGCCAACCTTCCCCTTCGTCTGGTGGCGCGGTTGGAGAAAGGTTTATAAATGACACAGCAGGGAAAAACAGAAGGTGCTCTGTCGCTGGGGAAAGAAACACGCCAGCTTTTGAAAAGTATGGGATTAAAAGCCAGAAAGGGGCTGGGGCAGCATTTTCTGGTGGATTCAAGGGGGCTTGGAAGCATAGTAGCCGGCAGCGACATTTCCCAGGAAGACACGGTAATTGAGGTTGGGCCCGGGCTTGGTGTTCTAACGCGCGAGCTGGGCCGGCGGGCCGGCAGGGTTATCAGCGTTGAGATTGATCCGGCCCTTTCGAGTAAGTTGAGCTCAGAACTCGAGCCGGGCTCAAACATTACCGTTATAAACGCAGATATTTTGAGGTCGCAACCGGCTGATATTTTACCCCGGGGGACAACCCGGTACAAAGTCGTGGCCAACCTGCCATATTATATAACAGGCGCAGTTCTTCGCCATTTTCTGGAAGCCGTACCCGGCCCTGAGCTTATGGTTACAATGGTCCAGAAGGAAGTTGCCCGGGCGATTACTGCCAGACCGGGGGAGATGAGCCTTTTAAGCGTCGGGGTGCAGTTATATGGCCGGGCAGAGATAATTGCCAGGGTTTCTGCCCGTAGTTTTCATCCGGTGCCAAAAGTTGATTCATCCGTGGTTAGAATTACAGCATATAAAGAGCCGATTATACCGCTTGAATTCAGCGAAGACTTCTTTAAAGTGGTAAGGGCAGGGTTTGGCTCTCCCCGCAAACAGCTGGCAAATACCCTTTCCCACGGCCTGGGGGTCGAAAAGATACACGCACTGAAGAAACTGGAAGAGGCGGGGGTTAAACCAACTTTGCGGGCTGAAAGCCTTTCTATACAAGACTGGAAGCGTTTATGGCAGGCGTTTCGTTGCGAAGGGGGGCATGCATGCTCGAAGTAACAGCCCCGGCAAAAATCAACCTGACCCTTGAAGTGCTTTACCGCCGTGAAGACGGCTATCATGAAATCATGAGCATTATCCAGGCCATGAGCCTGGCAGACAGGATCCAGGTTGAAGCCGCTGATAGCTTTACTTATAGCTGCAATAATTCTCTATGGCGGCCTGAAAAGAGCCTGGTCCCAAAGGCAGCCGGCCTGTTTACTGAATATACCGGTATCGCCGGTGGGGCTGCCATTAATGTTTGCAAAGCCATTCCCTTTTCTGCCGGCCTCGGGGGTGAAAGCAGTGCTGCTGCTGCTACTCTTGTTGCTTTAAACTGCCTTTTTGGAACCGATTTGCCCCCGGGCGAGATTCACAAGCTGGCGGTAAAATTAGGTTCAGACGTGCCATTTTTTCTAAGTGGCGGCACGGCACTTCTGCTTGGCCGGGGTGAAAAAGTCAGCCCTTTACCCCCGGTGCCGCCTCACAGGGTGGTTTTGCTTGTTCCGGAGCACATGCGGGCAGATTTTAAGACCCAAAGAATGTTTTCTGTATTGAGAAAAGAACATTTTACAGACGGCCAGGCAACCGATGAGATGATAGTCCGGCTGACACTGGCCAAACAGGATCAACTTTACGGGCTGTTTAATGCATTTGATAATGTAGCTTTTGAAGTTTTTGAGGGGCTTTCTTATTACCGTCAGGAGTTATTGGAGGCCGGTGCAAAAGATGTGCACCTTGCCGGTGCCGGGCCTGCACTTTTTACCCTTGAAGCCGATAGAGGCAGGGCCGAGAGCATTTGCAGTTGCCTCAAGTCGCGGGGCCTGCAGGCATTAATGGCAGAAACTGTTACAACCGGGGCTTCTTCCTCTTAAACCAAAATATTTTACTCAAGTTTTTACCCTTGAAGCCAGGCGGATTTTTAGTAACAATTTTTGAGTATTTTTTAAGTTCAGGTAAAATAATAAAAAATTATCGGAGGTTGTTTTGAGCCAGACAACAAGTAATCTAAACCAGGCATTTGCCGGGGAAAGCCAGGCCAACCAGATGTATCTTGCTTTTGCCGAAAAAGCAGAAAAGGAAGGCCATCCTGGTGTGGCGTGCCTTTTCAGGGCAGTGGCTGAGGCCGAAAGGGTGCATGCATCAAAACATTTTGAGGCTGCCGGTAAAGTTAAAAGCACTCTTGAAAATCTAAAGCAGGCAATTGCAGGGGAGCACCACGAGTTTTCCGAAATGTATCCCCCTTTTATCACCCAGGCCAGGGCAGAAGGAAACCAGGCTGCCGAGGCCAGTTTTGAGCGTGCCAATACGGTTGAGCAGGTCCATTACGGGCTTTTCCAGAGGGCGGTGGCAGAAATAAACAGCGGAGAGGGCCAAAAGCAATCTTATTATGTTTGCCAGGTGTGCGGCCACACAGTTGCAGAGTGTGCTCCCGAGAGGTGCCCTACCTGCGGTGCCCCTGAAGTCAGGTTTAAAGAAATTGACTAGCTTTTACCCAGCCAGTTTTTAACCAGATTTGCTTCGTCCTGCCTGGTAACTGCATGACCGTCGAGGCGGGCACTTTTAAGCCTGTCCAGCATCTGGCCTATCTGGGGCCCATGGGGTACGCCCAGGTTCTTTAAATCATCGCCGCTTAGTGCAGGCTTTACGTATCGAAGGATCCGGAGAAAGCAGTCCATGTTCTTTTTTGCTGCCGGTTGATCGCTGGCAATCATGCAGGCGGTAACAGTTACCGGGTCGTAGTTTATTAGCCGGTTGTATATTTCACTGGACTCAAGGCAGTTGTCGGACAACTCTTTTATTTTTTGCTGTAAAGCTACGGCATCGGCAAGAATGCGGCTGGTGGCTCCAGGCAGGTTCAGCCGCTTTTCCAGCAGGCTGGATTCACTTTGGCGCAAGCCATAACATGCCAGCGCCAGGTATAGATCTGCAGGCGGTCTTTGCGGGTAAAACATTTCACGGGCCTGCTTGAACCAACTGCTCTTCCGGGCGCTGAATTGAAGTGAAGGGTGCAAATGGCTTAAAACCGAAAGACTGCCAGCCCTTTTCAGGGCTTTTTCTGGATATTTCTCGTTAAGAATGCATTCAACCTCATAGCGCAGGCGGTCCGGTGATATCGACGCCAGATAATTTTTGTGCCGCACAAGAGCGTTCATGGTTTCGGCTTCCATGGAAAAGCCAAAGCGCTGCTCGTAGCGTACAGCCCGGAAAATCCGGGTGGCATCATCTTTGAAGCTGCCGGGGTGAAGTATCCGGATCAAACCATGGTTCAGGTCAAGCCTGCCCTTAAGCGGGTCAATCAGCCTGCCGAAATCGTGATTGTTTAAAGAAACAGCCATCGCGTTTATGCTGAAATCCCGTCGTTTGAGGTCATCGTCCAGCGAGCCGAGTTCAATTACAGGCAAGGCCCCGGGGTGGGGATAGCTTTCCCGGCGGGCGGTTGCGATATCCAGGTTGTAACCTTCTGTCTCTAGGGCGGCAGTTTTAAAGCGGTGGTGAGGGGTGAAAGAAGCTCCTCGGAGTTTGGCCAGCTCTTCTGCCAGCACCAGTGCGTTACCCTCTACAACCAGATCGATATCCATGCCGGCGCGGCCTAGAAATAAATCCCTTACCCGGCCCCCAACCATGAAGAGCTTGAAGCCGTTGCGGTCACATAATTCGCCTGCTTCGATCAAAATATCAAATATGGTTGATGGCAGGCTACCTTTAAGCTTTCGGGTTAAATTATCCATTTTATAAAAGTGTGAATTGTTGCGGCCTTGAAAGTATTATAGCACAGCCAAATGAGCCAGAAATTAAACCAAATTACCAAGAAGAATTCTTATTGCGATAAATAGCAGCAGCAGTGCGCCCAAAGCTTCGGCCCAGCGGCCGAGTAAAGCTCCTGAGCGGGCACCGATGCTAAAAGCAATGGCTGAGGCAAGAAAAGCCACAATCCCGATAATGAGGGAGGCTTGCAGGATAGAGGCCTCAAGCAATCCAAAGCCCAGCCCTGCTGCCAGGGCATCGATGCTGGTAGCGATGGCCAGTATTAGAAGTGAAAAGCCACGAGAATAATCCACCGGGTTTTGGGTTTTGTGGTTGCCCTTGAGAGAATTCCAGAGCATCCGCCCGGCGATAAACGCAAGCAACAAGAAAGCCAGCCAGTTGGCGGCCGGGGCCAGATAGGCAACCAGACTTTGCCCCAGAAGCCAGCCGGCTACCGGCATTAAACCCTGGAACAGGCCGAAGATGGCCGCGACCCTGAGCATGGCAGGCAGGGAAAACCTTTTTCTGGCAATGCTAATGCCTATGGAAACTGCGAAGCAGTCTGCCGACAGGCCCAGAGCGATCAGCGTAATTGAAAAGAAGTCCATATGCGCTACGCCTCAAAGTATGCCATACTAACTTTTAAGCTTCAAAGAGCAAGGGCGTACTGGCTGACAGGCCACATGAATAAAGTTTATGACTGGCAATAAATCACTGAATGATAAACTTGACTTTTTAAAAAGTGAATCAATATAATTGCAACTACGCATATAGTTTTTCTCTTGGAAATCTACAAAAACAAGCGGCATTTAACGGTTGGAGATTAGCATGAATTTGAAAATCTAACCTGATTAATTTTATGAAAAGAAATTTTAGGGGGTTGGAGATGCCTGAAAAAGCTTTGTTATATGACTTAAGTCGCTGCATAGGGTGCCGGGCCTGTCAGGTCGGCTGCAAGCAATGGAACGAATGTGGACATGAGGATCTGAGTAAATGGGACGGAACATATGAGAACCCTCCCGCGCTCTCTGCTAAAACCTGGATCAGGATGAACTTCGTTCAAAGGGAGCATAATGGCAAGCCAGATGGCCATTTCATGCGGCGGGCATGCCTGCATTGTGAAGAAGCCAGCTGTGCTATAGTTTGCCCGGTAGGTGCTATCTTCAAAACAGGCGAAGGCTTCGTTCATGTTGACCAGTCCTGGTGCATTGGTTGCAGTACATGTGTTATGGCTTGCCCTTTCAATATTCCCCACCTTGATTATGCAAAAGGCACAGCAGTCAAGTGTGCGGGTTGCACCATGGTAGGCTTGAATCGACCTGCGGAAGGAATGGAAACAGCTTGTGCCGAATCCTGCCCTACAGGCGCCGTAATCATGGGTGACAGGGACGACCTTGTGGCTCAAGGCCAGGAAAAGGTTGGACATTTGAAAGCCAACGGCTACCCCAATGCTTACCTTTATGGTGAAAATGAGCTGGGCGGCCTGCATGTGTTGTATGCCCTGGATGACAGCCCCAGCGTTTACGGCCTGCCCGATG
>PUOQ01000039.1 GCA_003552785.1 Dehalococcoidia bacterium | reverse complement strand
TACTCATCCGAAGATAAGCAGGCAGCGCTGGATGCACTTAAAACCGTTGATATGCTGGATCTTAAAAACCGGCATATCAGCCAACTTTCCGGAGGCCAGCAGCAGAGAATTCTAATCGCAAGGGCCCTTACAACTAAACCTGGCCTGCTCCTTCTGGATGAGCCCATGTCGAACGTTGATTCAGTAATGCAAAAGGAGTTTTACGAACTATTAAAAGAGCTCAACAAACACATGGCTATAATCATGGTTTCACACGACATCACTGCTGTATCACTTTATGTAAACAAAGTTGCCTGCCTGAACAAAAACCTCCACTACCACGAAAGCAGACAAATATCCGCAAAAGATCTGGAGGCAACTTACCAGTGCCCGGTTGAATTAATCGCTCACGGCATTCCTCACCGCATATATAAGGACCACGCACCATAATGTTAGAACTATTGCAATACCAATTTATACAAAATGCCCTGGCGGCTGGCTTACTGGCATCAATCGCCTGTGGCATCATTGGTAGCTACGTTGTTGTAAAACGCATGGTTTCCATAAGCGGCGGCATATCCCACGCTTCCTTCGGTGGTATTGGCCTGGGATACCTGCTGGGAATAAACCCGGTCACCGGAGCCCTGTATTTTTCCCTGGGATCTGCTGTGTTAATGGGAGCAGTCACCCGCAAAACGCGTTTGTCTGAAGATACTTCAATCGGCATACTGTGGGCTCTGGGCATGTCGCTGGGTGTGATATTTATAGGATTGGCCCCGGGTTATGCCCCTGACCTGTTCAGCTATCTGTTCGGCAATATTCTCACCGTACCAAGGTCGGATATCATAATGATGCTGGTGCTTAATGGCATTATCCTGGTGGTTGTTTTTTTGTTTTTTAAGGAATTTAGCGCTATATCATTTGACGAGGAATTCAGCCGTGTAGCCGGAGTCGCTGTTTTTCCTGTATACCTGCTTCTTTTGTGCCTGGTTGCTCTGACGGTGGTTGTATTAATTCGCGTAGTTGGCATTGTACTTGTTATCGCTCTTATTACCATCCCCCCGGCAACGGCAAAACAATTTACTCACAGCCTGAAAAAAATGATGGTAGCTTCAATTATACTGGGCGCCATTTATACCACGCTGGGTCTATGGCTTTCATACTTATTTGACATAGCCAGTGGCGCTACCATAATTTTGGTAAGTTCGCTGGCTTTATTTGCATCAATTGGATGGGTCAGCCTGGTTAAAAAGCGCCGTATTTCAGTTTAATTTAACTCTTTAAGGCCCTATAAGCACCCAGAATAAAGCAAAACCAATGCCTATAACAACACCTGCGCCTACTTCAAAAGGCGTATGGCCAATCAGTTCACGCAGGTCATGCTCAAGTTCAGTCATGGGGCGCCTGTCTTTTAGCTCCCGGATGATCCGGTTTAAGACGAATGCCTGCTTGCCGACTGATTGTCTTACCCCGGCTGAGTCATAAAGCACAACCGCGGCCAGGATTAACGAAACAGCAAAAAGGGGAGAACCGAAACCCTGCTCAAGTGCCAGAACAGTGGCAAGAGCTGTAGTTACAGCTGAATGAGCGCTCGGCATACCACCGCTGGAGACAAGACGGCTGAAATCAAGGCGCCGGTTCTTTATGAGTTCTATAATTACTTTTATTAACTGAGCAATGCCCCATGCCAGCATTGGGGCAACAATTGCTTTATTATAGACAAGGTCAATAAATTCCAAATTAGCCAACATTTTAAGCTTGGTTCATTTCAAGAAAACAGGTTTCAACCTTGCTTTGCCTTGAGTCGGATTTCTCTGGTTGAAGAGCTTTCAACATCGACCCCGGGAATATTTTTCAACCTGGAGATTAATTCTACCGGTTTATAAGCAAGTATTATAATCTGAACACCGGCCTCAGCAGTACCGCCGAAAAGAATTATTTTTATGTCCTCAACCTGCTTTAATGTTTCCCACAGGGCTGTTATACTCCCTGAAGATGAGGGGTTTTCAACAATTATCTTGACGCGGCCTTCAAAATATTTTACCCCTTCGGCAGCATCCGGCCTACCTGGAGATTCAACCTGCTCGCCACCGGCAACGCAGGCATTCCCATTTGGGCTCACGTCTCCAGTATTTTCACAAGAATTACTGTCTTCTGATACATCGGTTTCCCCGATTGCTTTGCCACTATTAGCGGATGGCACTTCTTCCATATAATCCAGTTCACTGGTTGAGCCGGTTTTTCTTTCTTTGTCAAACTTGCTTATAGATTCTTCAAGCTCTTTTCTTATCTGGTCATAAACTTCGCTCTTAAACTGGATTTCATCTTCAGGTCCTCTTGATTGAGGCAGAACATCCTTTAATTTACTATCATCTTTAAATGCGGCCCCGCCGGGTAATTGTGCTTTTATTTCGCCTGAACGATTAAACGCTTTGCCCGAGTTGCCCCCATCAAATTTCCTGGCATTATCCAGCGCGTGTCCGGCTTTTATATAACCTTCCGGTATTTCCGCCGGACCTGTCTTTTTTGCTGCTTTCCTGTTACCGGCAGCTTTAACCAATTTTACCTCGTCTCTCAACCCTTTGATTGCCTGCTCACTTTCTTTTTGAATCCTGCTGACAGCTTCTTTCTCTACCGCACGTGCTTTGCTAACCTGCTCTTCGCAAAGCTTCTTTGCTTTTGCAATTTCTTTCCTGGCATTGGACTCTGCCTCTTTAACAGCGTTTTTCAGGGCTTTCTTTTCCTGTTTATCTTTCGTGCTCTTTAATTGTTGTTTTAGCCCTTCAACTGCTTCCTGCGATTTTCGTATTGTATCTTTTTCCAGCAGATATGCGTCTTCTATTTTCGCCCTGCATTCAGCCCGGGCTTTTGAAATTGCCGCCTGCCCGGCTTTAGCAATGTCTTTCTCCCGCTCTTTATAGAAATCCCTTCCCATTTTAAATCAGCGCCCAAAAACTATAATCAATACTATAATCGTTACTATCCTATATAATATACTAAAACGGGCTTATCGCCCGTTCTAGTATATTGTTACCCCGAATGCTGTGTCAACAAAAATTAACTAATTACCCGGCATCTTCAATAGCAGCCTCATACCCCTGAATCAATACCGCCAGAGCTTCTTCAAGCGCCGGACGGCAATCCTCAGAAGCCTGGTTTAATTTCGCAACAAGGTTACTATAGCCTTCGGCAGCCTTTTCCTTAAGGCTGATAACCTGCTGGCTGTCACCCGGATTAACGGTGAAGCTGTCAATATGCCCGGGCATAACACCGTCTTCAGGTGGATACGAAACTATGCCCGGCAAATTTTCATTTAAGACACTTGAAGCTTCGGTGGTTCTAAAATCAACATCTCCTTCTGACAATCTCATCAAGTTTACATTCAGCCTGTTGGTAGTTTCACTTATCAAATCAGCCTGACCTTCATCAGCCAGAGCAATTATTTCGTCTATACGCCTCTCTGCCAGTTCAGCGTTGAGCTCGGTGCGACCGGCTTCGGAAAAGGTCAAGCCCATACGAACCTGTTCGGTCATCATTTTTACGCTGTATAAAGGCTGACCAGGCAAGGTATCCCCCGAAGCGGCAATAACCCCACCCCCTGTCACCATAAGCCCTACCAGAGCACTTACAGCTACCTGCATCCATTTTGTGGAAATCTTAAACCACGGAGATTTTCTCCGGTCACAGATTTCATCTACCGCAGAATAAAACTCGTATCTGGCTCTAGACCGGAACTCCTCCCGCGGCTCAACCATAGATGCTTTTTTGGATTGAGAAAACATACGCAATAGCGGCTCCAGCTCCCCGGCATGCTCTGGATAGTCGTTCAGGCAATCTTCAACGGTTTTATCGGAGTTATGTATACTTTCTATACATTCATTAAGTATATTTTCTATATTGAATGGTTCTTCTCTATGCATCCTCACTCACCACCATTATTTTTCTCAGCGATTGAATGGCACTATGCTGTAAGGCCTTCACCGCACCCTCTTTCTTGCCCATGATACTGGCGACCTGTGCTACCGGCAATTCAGAAGAAAACCTCAAAGCAAGAACTTCCTGCTGGAGTGGGGTTAATTTCTTTATCGCCACCGATAACTGCTCCAGTTCAACTTTCAACTCCGTAGCCTTATAAGGATTGTCCTCAGCTGCAGTTATTTCCTCATTTAACTCGGTTACAGGCTGCCGGCTTTTCTTTCTAACATTGTCAACCACCTGGTTGTGGGCTATCTTATACAACCAGGCCGAAAACGGTACATTCTGCCATTTGTATGACGGTAAAGATTTCATGGCTTTCATAAACACCTGCTGTGTTAAATCTTCAGCCTCCATTTGATTGCCCGTTTTTAGTGCAATGTAACGAAATATTTTATTAAAATTTTCCTCGTATAACCGGGCAAAAGCTTCACGGTCATGCTTTTTAGCCCTTTCAACAAGGCTTTGTTCATCCGGCACCTGTTAACCCCTTTCTACCAGCCGGCCCGAGTTGCTCCGGCCGGAGTGGTGTTATCACGTGCAGTAATTATAACGAACGAAAATAAAAAAGGATAGCCTTGTAAGTTTTAATTTTTCAGGGCATTTTTTATTTATTTAGTTGCTTTAAAAAGGTCTATATTATAGAAGTCGCTCCTTTTAAAGTTCGGCATGCCACAGGCATATATAATAATATTTTGTTTATTTGTTGAATTATATTCAAACCATCTATTCAAAACACTGTAAATAGTGTAATATATGACTATTATACTAGTACTAATTACTTATTTACCAAGACTAATGGGGGTAGATTTGGGAAGCTGTGTAAGATATGATAAGGTCCGATATCAATTAGTTAGTTTAGCTAATCTCAGAGGTGCAAATGTGAATGAAGATGAAATCGGGCCCATGTTGACCACCAGCGAGGTGGCGCAATTGTTAAATGTTCATATCAACACTGTAAGACGCTGGAGCAATCAGGGAACATTAAAAGCTTACCGTATCGGCAGCCGTGGCGACCGGCGTTTTAAAAAGGAAGACGTTGTTTCTTTTTTGAAATCATTCCCGAGTCCGGCTCAAAGGTCTTTTAACGCTTAATCAGGAGGCACAAATTGAAAAAGACCCGGGTTATGATAATCGATGAGCAGCCCTTTTTCAGAACCGGAGTGCGCTTTTCACTGGCAGCTCAGGCCGATCTTGAAGTTCTCGAGTGCGACCCCAACCAGGGCCCGATGAACCACATCGAAGCAGCGATGCCGGATATCGTTCTTCTGGGCTCCGACCTTGCCAACCACAGCGGCCTGGAGCTTGGCGCCCGCATTGCCCGGCGCTACCCCAACACCAGGGTCATTATCCTCAGCCCGGACCCGAACGACCAGGAGCTGTTCGAGGTGATCCGTTCTTCTGCCGTCGCCTGTCTAAAAAAGAGTGTCCCGCCCGAAGAACTGGTGAGTAATATCAGAAGAGCGGCCAGAGGGGAATATCCCATCAACGATAACGTAATGGCAAGGCCGGTAGTCGCCCGGCAGGTACTTAAAAGTTTCCAGGACCTGGAAGCAATGAGTGATAACGTAGAAACGGTAGTAACGCCGCTGACTGCTCGAGAGCGTCAGATACTTAGCCACATTGCCGACGGCAACTCGAACAAGCAAATTGCTCGCATACTTTCCATCAGCGAGCAAACCATAAAAAACCACGTTAGCGCCATCATGAGAAAGCTAAACGCCAATGACCGCGCCCACGCAGTAGTACTTGCTATACGTCAAGGATTGATAAATATTGATAGTCTAACTTGATAAGTGATATTGTGTAAAGAGATTGAAATGAGTACGAACAATTCTGAAATGACAACAACGGCAACCAGCATGATCGACAAAATAAGCCAGTACTTCAACACCCGTGGCTTTGATATAACCCGGGGCACTACACTCACGGGTAAATCCGGAGTTCGACACAAGTTTGATCTGCTGGCTCAGCGCGATGATGGCTTTACCCAGCAGGTTATAGCTATTTTACTGCTCGAAAACAGCATGCTCGACACAGCTGAAGAAGTTATTTTTACCTATGCCAACAAGGCATTTGATACCGGCATCAAATACAGAATACTGGTAACTGAAGCAGAGCTGCCTGATGAGATTAAAAAACTGGCAGCAAAACAGCGAATAAAGGTTATTGAAAGAGAAGAGATGGATGCGCTTCTTGCCGAAGTTGTACCCGTAAAGCATCCCGGGGCTGCGCTCAGGTTTGAAACAAGACACCAGCTTATTGATTCTCTTGCTGATATGGGCTATCGTGTTGACCAGGGAGCCAGCCTTCAGGGCCGTTCTGGAGTCGAATACACTTTCGACCTCCTGGCCTATGGCGACAGAAGCGGCATGGGGCACACCCTTGGCATCGATATTATATCCGGCGGGCGTGAAATAAATTTAAATACTATTTCCCTTTTTGACACCAAATCTTATGACGTAGGGCTGGACGATAAAATAATAGCCCTTGAAGGAGCCAGCCTAACCAGTGCTGCCCGGCAATTTGCAGAACATCAAAATATCAAGGTTATAGAATTAAAAGCCCCTGAAGCTGCAAAAGAAGCACAGGCTCCAGATAAACCGCAGGAGGGGTATAAGAAGCCTCCGGCTGACAGTCAAAAAAAATTAAGGCAGGGCGTACAGCCCGAAGCCATACAGCTTATTCCGGAAGTGCTTGCCCGGCGTTATACTGCTGTACCGGTAGCCATCAAAGGAAAAAATCTGGAAGTAGCCATGGCAGACCCTTCCGACATCCTGGCACTTGAGTCTTTTGCCAGCCAGAGTAAAATGCGCGTCAAGCCCTTTCAAGCAAGTGCAAAAGAAGTCAGGGAAGCCATTGACTTCAACTACAAGGCCTATGGCGAAATTGAAAATCAACTTTCTTCGATCCATTACGGTGGCACCAAGGAAGAAGAAAAACTGGATATCGGCGCCACCGTCGATGCCCCTCTGGCCAGAGCATTAAACCTGATAATCGAAGAGGCTGTTAAGGCTAGGGCATCAGACGTCCATGTTGAACCACAGGAGCAGAGAATCCGGATAAGGTATCGCATCGACGGCACCCTGCACGATGTAATGAGCCTCCCGCTTGATATCCACTCGGCCCTTATATCGCGTATAAAAATTATGTCCAATCTCAATATTGCCGATCATTTCCGCGCCCAGGATGGACAGTTCAATACCCGCACAACCGGCAGGAATATTGATGTCCGTGTTGCCATTTCACCAACTGTACACGGTGAAATGGCGGTATTGAGACTGCTTGATAAAAGCACTGCTTCACGTGAGTTATCTGAACTTGGAATGTTGCCCGATACGCTGGAAAAATATAATAAACTGCTTAGAGTTCCCTATGGAATGATCCTGATAAGCGGGCCTACCGGTGCGGGTAAAACCACCACACTTTACGCTTCGATTAACTCACTGGACAAGCAAAGCCGCAAGATAATAACCATCGAGGACCCGGCTGAATACAGGTTTGATGACATCAACCAGATTCAGGTCCACAACCAGGCAGGCATTACCTTTGCGAGCGGCTTGAGATCGATTCTACGCCTTGACCCGGATGTAATACTTGTCGGCGAAATCAGGGACGCAGAAACGTCAAATATTGCTGTTCAGGCAGCTTTAACCGGCCACCTTATGCTTTCTTCAATCCATGCAAACGATACAATCGGAGTCCTGTTCAGGCTGATAGATCTGGGGCTTGAGCCGTATATGATATCCTCGGCCATGATTGGAGTTGCAGCCCAAAGAATGGTTCGCAAAATCTGCCCCGACTGCGTTCAGGTGGTCGAAGCCCCTGTCGTTGAGCAAATAGCTTACGAAAAGGCCATAGGAGTCAAGCGCACCAAGTTCCCATATGGGGCCGGTTGCAAAACATGTGCTTACACCGGGTACCAGGGAAGAACTGTAGTACTTGAACTGCTCCAGATGAGCGACAATATCCGCCGCATGCTTATTAAAGGAGCATCTACTGCAGACCTCCATGACCAGGCGGTCAAAGAAGGAATGGTAACCATGCTAAAAGACGGTATGTTGAAAGTGCAATCAGAGGTCACAACACCGTCTGAAGTATTACGCAGTGCTTTAACTGCTGAAACAGTTTAAAGGGCGGTATAAAATGGACTTTAAATATGTTGCCTACTCCAAAGAGAAGAAGCTGGTAAAAGGCAAGGTAAGTGCCCAGAATATAGATGCAGCCCGCAATCTAATCAATCAAAGCGGCTTTAACATCGTATCGATTAAACCGGCTGCTTCTTTTGATTTTTCAAAACTTAACGTGTCCCTGACGCCGGTTAAGGCCAAGGAAATCATTATGTTTTCACGCCAGATGGCACTCCTGATTGAATCTGGCACTGATATTGTTACTGCTCTTGAGCTTTTGCAAAATCAGGTATCTGATAAATTCCTCCGCCAGATAATAGGTCAGATTGTTACCGACATCCGGGGCGGCAGTTCTCTTTCAGCAGCCATGAAAAAACACCCAAAGGCATTCAGTTCTATTTACCACCGTGCCATAGCAGCCGGCGAAGTAAGCGGAAACCTTGATGTAGTGCTCAGGCAAATGGCAGATTTTATCGAGCGCCAGGAATTGACCAGAAAAAGAATCAAAAGCGCCATGTCATACCCGATAATTGTGGCCATAGTAGCCGTATTGGTAGTGGGTGTAATCGTCCTGTTTGTTCTACCTACCTTCCTGGGCTTGTATGAATCATTCGGAATTGAGGTTCCGGGTCTGGTTCAGGGATTGCTTTCGCTTGTTGATTTTATAAATAACTACGGCCTTTTCCTGCTTGCAGTGTTTATAGCTGCACTGATCGGACTTTACATTTATTTCCGTACTCCCGGCGGAAAATACCAATGGTCCAGGATGATGCTTAAAATGCCTGTCATCGGGCGCATCATCCAGCTTACCGAGCTTTCCCGCACCGCACGTACTATTTCCCTTTTGTTCAGGGTCGGCCTTCCCCTGCCGGACATACTTTCACTAGCTATTGCCGGTACCGACAACAAGGTCATGGCCGAAGCCCTGACCAATATCCAGCACGACCTCATTCGCGGAGAAGGGCTTTCCAAACCGATGAAGAAAAACGGCGTATTTTTGCCGCTTATGGTGCAGATGGTGGCTGTAGGTGAAGGCACCGGACAACTGGACCAGACGCTGACCACTGTTGCTGAATCCTACGAAATGGAATCAAGCGACCGGATTTCGGCTGCGGTAGGGCTTATCCAGCCGGCCATGACCATATTCATCGCGATCATCGTAGCCCTGGTCGCCATGGTTATGATTTCTGCCATGTATTCTATGTATGGACAGTTATAATTATGCTGAGAAGCTGGCTTTCTAGATTAAAAGGGGAGCAAAAAGGCTTCACCTTTATTGAGGTGCTGGCAGGCATAGCTATTATGAGCATGATTGTTGCCGTCTTCCTTATGGCCATAGCCACCGCCTTCAAGGCCAACGCAACTTCCCAGATACGCACCACAGCGGATTCCCTGGCAAGGGCTCAAATGGAGTATGTCCAGAATCAGGAATACCGAACCGATTATTACGAACCACTTCAGGTAATTCCTCAAAACTATTCCATCTGGAGCTTTGATGCCGGCGACAATAAAATAGAAGCTGCCGAAGAGGACATTGCAATTATTGAAGTCGATGACGGACTTCAGAAAATTAAATTACTAATAAAACACAATGATATTGAAGTATTAACACTGGAAAAGCTCAAGGCAAGGCGATGAAAAATATTTTTCAATCACTTAACAGGCAGCAGGGCGGGTTCACCCTTATAGAGCTTATCGTTGTAATCGCCATTTCAGGCGCCGTAGCCGCAGCTGCTGGTGGAGTGATTTTCCAGCTGATTGCGGGTAACTCCCAGAATGCAAATGCCATGACGGCCGTACGCCAGGTTCAGCAGGCAGGCCACTGGATAAGCCAGGATCTAATGATGGCAGATTTTGTAATCCCATGGCCCAACGAAGGTCCGCCAGATATTTCTAGTTTGCCTGACAAGTTTCCAGTTCTAACTATCTACTGGTTTGAGTATAAAGATTTTGAAGTTGATGATGGAGAGGGGGGCACTTATGATACTTCAATTAAACACAAAGTTACCTATGAATTATCAGTTACGGACCAAGGCAGCAATCCGTTCTTCAGGTATCACTGGGTGACTGATGTCAGCGAACATGAATCGCCAATTGATTATACCGCATATGATGAAGAAAATTGGACCCCTGTTAGTAATACCCAGATAGCAAGACACATAGCGTTCCGGGACTTGGAAGATTTTAAAATCACACCGAGCAGTTCGAGCTCTTCTTACTACGACATTAAAATTACCTCTTTTGTCCCGGGTTTTCGCCCGGCTGAAGAGGCAAGAACTTACGAAATCAAGGTGCGGCCGGATTAACGGGGGAGGTGTAATCCATGCTAAAGAAATTTTTTAAAAGGTCATTAAAGGAAGAGGCGGGGCATGTATTCATTCTGGCACTCATAATTCTTGCATTTGGCAGCCTGGCGCTGGCTCCACTTCTTAACTATATGGGAACCGGCCTGAAAGCAGGGCAAACCTTTGAAGAAAAAACCTCTCTTATATACGCAGCCGATGCCGGCATAGAGGATGCTATATGGAAATTGATATATGACTTTTTATCAATCAAAGATTCTTTCCCTGATGAAGCTCACGAATACGCCTTGTCAAATAAAATAAATGACAAGAATGTTGATATAGTCATCAAATATGTCCGTAGCGGTACTTATCAAATTAAATCGACTGCTGGCAACGATAACGGTTCCAGTGCTACTGTTACAGCTTATGTAGGCGGTTTAACGCACATGATTTATGGTAAACTAGAACTTTCATCTGGAGAAGTGCTGGAAGGTGATTTTATTGTTGATGGGGATGTCGAGCTGAGTGCTGATGCCGGCATCATCGGAAGCATCTACTCAACAGGCGATATTATACTTAATGCCAGAGCTGAAATTATAGGTGTCGTTTGCAGTGAAGGCAATTTAGAGTTAAATGCCAGTGGAATTGTTGTAGATAATGATGTGTATGTTGGAGGTTATGTAAAAATGAATGCTCATACAATTATTTCTGGCAATGTGCACGCTCATGGCCAGGAGCTTTACCAAGAATACGCTGTCTACCTGGATAATCATGCCACAATAGAAGGTGAAGTATGGTCTAATAAATCTATTCGTGTAAATGGCCCACAATCAAATATTGGCAACGTTCACATTACTGAAGGTTACGAGCCTTCTGGTCCCGGTTCTTGGGGAGAAATTTATTATGACTATGAACGAAAGTTTTGTGAAAAACCACAAAATGGTGGAGGGATAGATTCCTATACTATAAATTGATGATATTCCTGGTCGGCACTGTTTGATATATGGAAATATACTATTTATATTGGACTTTTATGGAAATCAAATGCAAAATAGAAATTATTAAAAATAGGATTTTGAGTTTGTCCGATAAACAAAAGCATACAATTTGTATTCATTAGTTATTTGTGTGCTAGAGAACCAGGAGAAGGCTTATGAAATTAACAGCTAGAACCGGGGTGATGCTGCTTTTCGCAGTGCTCCTCATAGCCGCCGGAATCCTCTACTGGATGTTCAGCGGCGCAGTCGAAGAGCGAGACCGGATTCGGGCAGACAGGGACCTTGCCGAAACCATGGTGGGTGCACTGGAGGCACAAAAAGCAAGCGCCGAAGAAGAGCTTGGTGAACTGGAAGATGAATACGAAGCATTAAATGAAAAACTGGATGACCTGAAAATAAGCCTGAACCTGGCCGAAGAAGACCTGTTAGACAGCCAGGCACGGCTCGAGCTAGCGGTTGACAGCATCGAATACGGCGAAGTTCTATTCCAGCTGGCAGGAGTTGCCGGGGTAGATATCAGCTCTATAGATGTGGCTCCTCCTTCAGCACAAACTCTGGATGGTATAGAATATGATGTTACCCGCATCAACCTCGATATTAAAGGAAGCAACCGCGAAATTTTTGACATGATCGATATTATTGCCTTGCATGAAAAGTTTAGAACTTCCACTGCCAGCCCGGTTAATATTAATATTCCGCCTCCCCCGGAGCCGGTTGAAATTGATGAGGAAGCCATTTTTGAAAAGCATTACCAGGCCTTGCTGGAAAAAAACCTTGAAAAGATTACCCCTGAAGAAACGGCGGAGATAGTCAAGGATGTAGCCTTCGAGTTCTTTGACATGGTAATTACCGAATCACCAGAAAAAGAACGAATCGAATTTATATATTCCAAAGTCAACCAGCTTGTTAATGACGAGCTTTCCAGGTTGATTGCCGAAGGTATTGCAGACTATACCCAGCAACAGATAGCAAGTCTCCTTGCCGGAAAGATTGCAGATTACTGGGCCGATGAAGTTTCAGGCCTGCTGGACGATGAAGTCGAAGAAATTTTAGGCGGCAATATGGCCGACTGGCTGGAAGATGAAATTGCCGGCGGCATTCCCGGTGAGATAAGTGCAATTATAAATGAGTATATTTCTGAAAAAGTTGATGAGCGGATAAACTTCAAAGCAGAACCTTCGCAAAGTGAAGTAGAAGCGCTGGCACAGGAAGAAATCGAAAAGCTAAAGCAGCAAGCTGACCGGCCTTCCATCTCTTCAACTAGTATCACTCTTGAAATATTTAGCTATCAGCGGGGCAATTAAAATGGCAAAAAGAAAAGTAACACTCTATATTGAAGATACTGAAATAAAGGTGCTGGTCAGCCGGGGGAGAAAGATCGAAAACTGGGCCAGTTATTCACTGGAACCCAGCCTGGTCCGTGACGGGGCTATTATGGACGAAGCCAGGGTAGCTGATGCTATTAAAGAATTATTCAGGCTTCAAAAAATCTCCGATAAAAAAATTACCCTGGCCCTGACGGGGCTTAATTCAATATTCAGGATAATAACCCTGCCGGAATTACCCGCTAAAATGGTACCCGAAGCCATAATAAATGAGGCTTCCAGGGTTATCCCCATGCCGCTGGAAGAAGTCTACCTGAGCCACCAGATAATATCTCCAAAGCAAAGCGAGCTGCGGGTTTTTCTGGCAGCTTACCCAAAAAGTTTTACTGACGCCCTTGTCCGGACGCTTAATAAAGCAGGCCTGAGAGTGGATGTAATGGACCTGGCGCCACTTGCTCTTGCCCGAACAGTGAATGAGTCAAGGGCGGTAATAATTAATTCCTGGTTATCCAACCTGGATATAGTTATTTTGTCCGATGGTTTACCCCGGGTGGTGCGAAGCATTTCCCTCTCCGGTGAAGATATGGCGCCTGAAGAAAAGATCAATTCGGTTATGGAAGAGTTCAACCGCACCGTTTCTTTTTATAATTCAAACAACAAAGACAATCCGCTGGATGAATCTGTACCGGTCTATATTTGTGGAGACCTTACACAAAATGAACCGCTGTGGCAGGCAATCAACCTGAATATGCTCAACTACAACATTTCAACTATGTCTCCACCCGTTCAAGCACCGGAAGCCTTCATACCCTGCCAGTATATGATTAATGTCGGGCTGGCATTAAAAGGCAATCTGCCCGGTGGTGACGGCAATCATTTTTCAATTGTTGATTTCAACGCCCTCCCGGAAGCTCATATACCCCCTTCCTTCAGCTTATACAGGATAATGGTGCCGGTAGGCGCAGCAACAGGCCTGCTGGCTCTGCTCTTTTTCTGGTTAATTATCCAGGACATCAATCGGGACATCGACCGCATAAAGGACCAGACTGCTTCACTAAATGCAGAGCAAAATGAAATTCGCTCGCAGATTAACCCGATAAGAGATGCTATTGGCAAGCAGGAAGAATCTTTGGAGGCCATGCCGGCAAAAATTGATTCAATCGAGAATGAAATACTCCGGGTAAAAGACCTGACTCAAATTTTTGATGATGCTGTCACCCATTTCGAAGACGGCCTAAAGGATACCAGTGAAGACGTACCAGAACTTTTTACCCTTAAACCGGATGCAATAAAACTTTCAAGCGTCGATTACCGGGCAAACTCAATAAATTTAAACGGTACTTCACGCACTCAAAGTGCCATTTTTGAATATGCCAGGGCACTGCGTTCAAGTGACAGGTTTAATTGGGTTTCCATCCCCCAGATTACCGAGGCCGGGCACGCGCAACTTGAGGGTGAGGAGGTAAAGCTGTACTCTTTTACAATGGTTGTACGGTAAGAACCATGGCAAATATAAATTTAAACCACCTCCTTCAGCTTGCCAAAACGGAAAAGGCGTCTGATTTACATCTGGTTGCCTCAAGCCCGATTCTATTTCGCGTTAACGGCTCCCTGGTACAGGTCAATGGCACAGAGCCATTGACCCCTGAAGATATTAAGAAGGTTTTTACCCAGATGACCTCTGAATCCGAAAAAGCTCATTTCGAACAATATCATGAGCTTGACTTTGCTTATTCAATGCCGGGCGAAGGCTACTTCCGCTGCAACGCGGCACGCCAGAGAGGCGCTATAAGCCTGGCTATACGCTTGCTTCCACCCAGGATACCTACCATTGATGAGCTCGAGTTGCCCCAATTATGTAAACAACTTGTAACACAAAAAAGAGGCCTTCTAATTGCTACCGGGCCAACCGGCAGCGGGAAAAGCACCACACTGGCAGCCATGCTGCAACATTTAAACCTGCATGAAGCGCGCCATATTGTAACCATTGAAGACCCTATTGAATACGTATATACGCCTGTAAAATGCGCCATAACCCAGCGGGAGCTGGGCAACGACACCCTTTCCTTCCCACGTGCATTGAGGCATATACTACGCCAGGACCCGGATG
>PUOQ01000017.1 GCA_003552785.1 Dehalococcoidia bacterium | reverse complement strand
TGGCCAAATATGATACTCGGGAGCATTACGGGGCTGGTTTTTCTGGTGGTTTTTGTCAGCGCAGGCCAGTTTTTCGGTAGAGGGATTACTCCTGTGGATGTAGTCGAGCGACTTTCTGGCGGGCCGTTGGTGGGGGTGGTGTTGATGATGGTTGTTTTTGCAGTAATTCTTGGTGTGGTTGGCTGGTATGAGAACGAAAACAGATTCAGCCGGATATATTACAACAGAAAATACGGCTCTTGAGCGGGTCCGCCCGTAAATATATTTTAAACTACTAACCATTTTTGCTTTTTTGCGTTACCAGTTATGAATAAACCTGAGGAGGGTGTTTTTATGGCTGTAACCGGAATTAAGAAGACGCTGATGCCGCTGATGAGTTTGGCACTTGCATTGTCTCTAGTGGCCTGCTCGCAGCCGGCAGCAGCCGGAATAATTAAATCAGACAAGCCACGCGATACTTCTCCGGGCGTGGTTTCCTCCGAATTAGATGCACTGGTTGAAGGTAACAGTGATTTTGCCTTTGACCTTTATCATGCCCTGAGGGCAGAAGAGGATGGCAATCTTTTTTATTCCCCCCATTCCATTTCGGTGGCTCTGGCTATGACCTATGCCGGTGCCAGGGGGATGACCGAAAAGCAGATGGCCGAAACCCTAAATTTCATTCTTTCACAGCCTGAGCTGCATTTGGCATTTAATGCCCTGGACCTGGAGCTTGCCAAGCGTGGTGAAGGGGCTGAAGGCAGTGACGGTGAAGGCTTCAGGTTAAATATTGTCAATGCTCTATGGGGGCAGGAAGGCTATCCTTTTCTTGGTGATTTTCTGGATGTTTTGGCAGAAAACTATGGAGCCGGACTGCGTGTACTTGATTTTGCGGGAGAAACCGAAAAATCCCGCCAGATCATAAACGACTGGGTGAGCCAGCAGACCGAAGAACGCATCGAAGAGCTGATACCCGAGGGAGTGATTGATGCAGCCACCAGGCTGGTGCTTACCAATGCCATCTATTTTAATGCCGCCTGGAAATATCCCTTTGATGAAGACATGACCAGAGACGGCATTTTTAACCTGCTGGATGGTGGCCAGGTTACAGTGCCCATGATGACCCAGTCGCAGGGGTTTAATTACGCCGAGGGGGATGGCTTTCAGGCAGTCGAGATTCCTTATGACGGGGAGGAGTTATCCATGGTTATTCTACTGCCTGAAGAAGGCCGGTTTGAGGCATTCGAAAATAATCTGGATGCCGGCAAAATGGCCGGTATCATAGATTCAATGCAGAAAAAGCAGGTTAATTTGACAATGCCCCGGTTTGAGTACGAAACGGACTTCAGCCTCAAACAGACTCTGGCAGATATGGGTATGCCGGTTGCCTTTAGCGGTGGGGCTGACTTTTCCGGTATGACCGGCTCTCCCGATCTGTTCATTGCCGAGGTATTGCACCAGGCGTTTGTTTCGGTAAATGAAGCCGGCACCGAAGCTGCAGCGGCTACAGCAGTAATCATGAGAGAGAGCGCAGCGCCCGGTCCGGAGGTTGATTTTACCATGGACCGACCTTTTATCTACCTTATTCAAGATAACCAGACGGGGGCAAACCTGTTTATGGGGAATGTTTTAAACTCTGAGGCCTGAGGCACAATAAATGCCCCGGCTACGCTGTATGTAACCGGGGCATTTATACATAGCTGGCTCGTTCTCATATTTTACCTCTGATTATAAGCCGGGCATTGGATCTGGTCGCTTTGTTTGCACTCCCTGTGATAATATTTGTGTGTGGACCATTATAAACTGATATTAACAGAACATTTGAATCACCACGGCAAGCTTTTTGGCGGCAATATGCTCAAGTGGATAGATGAATTTGCTTATATTACTGCCAACATAGAATTCCCGGGCAATACCTTTTTAACCAAGGCGCTTGATAATGTGGTGTTTTTCAAAGCGGTCAGTTCGGGCGAGATTGTGCGGTTTAATATTTGCCGTTATCACCTGGGAAACACTTCAATTCAATACAACGTGAAGGCATTCGGCACCCGGGAAAATGGCAGCCAGAGCGAAGTGCTTTTTGAAACCAGGATTACCTTTGTGGCGGTGGATGAGAGGGGCAACAAGGTAAGTATTAGCAAGGATTGAACTTATAATCAATAATAATGATTGTTGATGCTCACACCCATATATTCCCGCCGGCGTTTAAACGGCGCCGGGATGAGCTTATGGCCGATGCCTGCTTTCGGGAACTTTACGGCAGGCCTGAAGCCAGGATGGCAACTGCTGAAGAACTTATCTCCAGCATGGATGAAGCAGGCATAGATGTCTCGGTAGTCTCAGCCATTGGCTGGGGCCGGTCTAATCTCTGCTGCGAACATAATGATTACATCATGCAGGCGGTGCAAAAATATCCCGGGCGGCTGATCGGCCTGGGTATGGTGCAACCGCTGGAGGTTAAAAGTGCCATCGGTGAAATTACCCGGATTTGCTCTGGCGGTTTGAAGGGTATTGGTGAATTTCGTCCTGATGTGCAGGGTGTTGACCTGGCCGACGAATCAATCACGCGTCCTTTTGTCGAAGCCCTGGTAGAGCGGGATGCGGTTTTGATGTTTCATGCTTCTGAACCGGTAGGGCATAAATACCCGGGCAAGGGGGGTATAACTCCTGAAAAACTTTATCCATTTATCTGTAGTTATGGTGAACTGGTAATAATCCTTGCTCACTGGGGTGGAGGGTTGCCATTTTATGCTTTAAATTCCAGAGTGCGCAGTGTTCTCGAGAATGTTTATTATGACACGGCTGCTTCGCCTTACCTTTATGAGCCCGGTGTTTACAAACAGGTGGTTGATCTGGTCGGTGAGGAAAAAGTGCTGTTCGGCAGTGACTATCCTTTACTTGAGTACGAAAGAGTTTTCAGGCACCTGAATGATGCAGGCTTGCCTCTGGAGCTAAAGAAACGGGTGTTGGGCCTGAATGCTATAAAACTTTATGGACTGGAACAAAGGGGGAGTTAATGGAAAAAATTCGCCTTTTTGTGGCTATAGAATTACCCGGAGATGTAAAACAGGAGATTGGCCGGTTTCAAAGTAGGCTCAGGCAAAGCGGCCTTGAAAATTTGAAGTGGGTTGCTCCCGAAGGTCTGCATATTACCTTAAAATTTCTGGGAAATACTTCATCCGGGCTTGTTTCAGATATTGAAAAGTCTCTGGAGGGGGCTTCAGAGCGGTTTGCTCCAATTGACATTGGCATTAAAGGCCTGGGTGCGTTTCCGGGTTTGAGCCGTGCCAGGGTTCTATGGGTCGGTTTAACCGGTGAGCTTGGCAGGTTGCAGCTGCTTGCCGAAGAGGTAGAAGGAAGCCTGGTGAGCCTGGGTTTTATCCGCGAAAAAAGACGCTTTACTCCTCATTTAACCATTGCCCGTGTCAGGCCTGAAGTTACCCCGGCCGAACTGGGGGCAATTTCTGATGCTGTTAGCCATGACAGCTTCAACCTGGGTTACCCGTTGAAGGTTGGCTCTTTAAGCCTTATGCAAAGCCAGCTTTACCCGGATGGTGCTCGTTATACCCGGCTTCACCTGGCAAAATTTAAAGCCAGATAAGCCACTTTCGTTATTGACAATTTTCGCTTCATAGTCTAATCTTTGAGCATAAAAAATTATAATAAGCCATCCCTGGGTGGCTGAAAGCGAGAATGAGATGAGAAAGCGGCGTTACTTCAAATCCGGGTTGAGCTTTATTATTGCAGTATTTATTATAATCCCTCTGGTTGCCGGAAGCCTTGTTTCCTGTGCTGATGAACCTGAGACACCTACGACACCGACAGCCACTCCAACTTCGCCCCCGGCCACAACCCCTGATCCTGTAGAGCCTCATGATGGATTGCCTCTGGTTAGCTTTGACAGCGGCAGCTTTGCCGGTTCCAGCAATTGTGCTGTCTGCCACCGGAATCTTAAGGATGAAAGCGGCGCTGATGTTTCAATAGATTCCCACTGGCGTTCAACCATTATGGCCAACGCCGCCCGCGATCCGTATTTTCTGGCTAAAGTCAGTGCTGAAATAGTAAATGCTCCACATCTTCAGGAAACCATAGAGGATGTTTGCGGAACATGCCATACACCCATGGCAAGAACCCAGGCACTTGCCGATGGAACCGATTCGTTGTTGTTTGACCCGGGGTTTTTAAGCACCGAAAATGATTTACATAAAGCTGGTATCGATGGTGTATCCTGCACGCTCTGCCATCAGGTACAGCCCGATGGGCTGGGCACCGAAGATACCTTTGGTGGTAATTATGCAATCGACACCTCAACCTCTTCCCCGGACCGTCTGATATTCTCCCAGTTCCCGGATTCGGAGCAGCAGGTAATGGCTGGGGCTTCGGGCTTTACTCCTGTTTATGGAGAACATTTGAGCGATTCTGGGTTATGTGCCACCTGCCATACTGTTATTACCCCGGTGCTCGATGCCGAGGGCGAAGTGCGCGACACTTTCCCGGAACAGGCGCCCTTCCTGGAATGGGCTCATTCAAGCTACAGCGGGAATAAAGAATGCCAGGATTGTCACATGCCCTCTGCTGTTGGCGGGGTGCCAACAGCCAACATGCCGCCAAATATGGACCCCAAAAGCCCCTTTAGCCAGCATTTCTTTGTCGGCGGAAATATCCATATGCTTGAAATTCTGCGAGACAACCCGGATGCGCTGGGTGTTACCGCCTCGACAGACCATTTTAACGAAACCATCAAGCGCGCGCTTGACCAGTTACAAAATGATACCGCAACCGTCTCCATCGTCGATTCAGGTATTGATGGTGACACCCTGACAGTTGCTGTTAATGTGGAAAACCATGCCGGACACAAGTTTCCCACAGGTTTTCCCTCGAGAAGGGCATGGATTCATTTTGAAGTACTGGATAATGAAGGAAATGTAGTTTTTGAATCCGGTAGGCCGTATGTTGATGGGAGTATAGGCGGTAACAGGGCAGATGAAGAGATATACGCCCATGAACCACATTACGATTTAATAACATCACCCGACCAGGTTCAGATATACGAAGCCATACTGCAAACCCTTGAAGGAGATGTTACCCATACTCTTTTACTGGCTTCCACTTATGCCAAAGATAACCGCCTGCTTCCGGACGGATTCGATAAAACTACCGCTTGTGACATGATTGCTGTGTGGGGAGACGCTGTTAACGATGACAGCTTCACCGGAGGATCGGATACCGTGACGTATCAGGTTGATACAGCAGGCTTTAGCGGGCCATATACGGTTAAGATAAACTTTTACTACCAGTCGATGGCTTATAGCTCCGTAAATGCTTTATTTGAAGTAGATACACCGGAGGTTGCTGCTTTCAAAGAGTACTTCGATGCTTCGGATAAAACTCCAAAGTTAGTTGATTCAGTTACCATGGAAATTTCCTAAATGGAAGCAAAAATGTGGAGTTTCTGGTCAGTAGCGCGGGAATTATAACCGGCAGTGTCAGCATCCCGGTAGGCCTGATAATTATTTTCTGGCCAAGGCTGATTGCCTATATCATAGCTGGCTATCTGGTTTTGGTGGGAATTATTATGCTGCTTGCCTCTTTGTAAAAACTGTTAGCATCAGTAACCGGGGGTATTATATGTATTATTTTGCCTATGGATTAAATTTGAACCGCAGGCAAATGGCAAAGTGTTGCCCGGAAGCAAAGCCGCTCTTTAGTGCTACTCTGCCCAACTACCAGCTGGTTTTTGCTGGCTGGTCGAGAGACTGGAAGGGGGGAGTTGCTTCCGTAAAGCGTGCTGGCGGGGAAAAGGTGCTGGGTGGGGTTTATGAAATCAGCCAAAAAGATGAGAAGACAATAGATCGTGACGCAGGTTATCCGGGAAGTGTGGACAAAATCAAGGTTCTTGTTTTCAATGACGTACACGGTGGTGTAGAAGTTTTTACCTACATTGTTAAAAACACAGGCAGGCCAGCCAGCCCTTCTGCTGCTTATCTGGGAATTATGCGCCAGGCTTACATTGATTGGGGCCTTGTTTAAACCGGAATAATAAGACATATTTTATATAAATGTTAGCTAAAAGCTAAAAACCGTATTGACATTGTATCCGTTGGTGACTATCATTGAGTCTTACAATGGAAGTTGACAGAAAAAGGCCACCAAAGTTTATTACCGGGCAGAAGGTTATCATTCATCCGGTTAAAGAAGGCGGCAGGACCCCAAGGGATGCTGCCATTGAACCCTTTGCCGGCAAGACGGCAACGGTTCAGGATTATTATTATATTTACACTCCGGACCGTAGCCAGGTTTTTTATATTTATACCGTTAAACTGGGTTCCGGGGATAAGGCTGAAGTGGTTGCCCATGAGGATGAGCTGAAGTCTGTTATAGATTAATTGAACCTCAGGCACCTGAAATGTGGGTTTACTCAAGAATGTTAGACTGGCCCGTCCTGTTTGCGTGTGCGCGCAATCTCTTATAATGTTATAATCTCTGCATTATGTGTTTAATTAATCACCAAGGAGAATCATAAATGGAAAAAGAGGTTTTAAAGTCCGGCAAGAGGAGCCTGACGGGTAAAAAGGTTCGTTTTCTTCGCCGGCAAGGTATTATACCTGCCAATGTTTACGGGCATGGTATTAAATCAACAGCGGTCGAGTGTAATGAAGCAGACCTGGAGAAAATCATAAAAGGCGGAATATCAAGAATCATAACCCTTGATGTGGATGGAGAGAAGAAGAAGCGCAACGTATTCATTAAAGATATAAGCTACCATCCGATCCGGGACAACCTTCTTCATGTTGATTTTTACCAGGTCAAAATGACTGAAAAAATGACTGTAGATGTTCCCCTGGCAATAAAAGGGCATGCTCCGGCTCTTGATAATAAGGAAAACTTCCTGGATCAACAGCTAAACGAATTGACCATCGAGTGTTTGCCTGATAATTTGCCATCTCAGATTGAAGTTGATATAAACGGCCTGGTTGAAGCCGGACAGTCCATTCATGTTGGGGATTTATGCTCCGGAGAAGGTATAACCTTTATAACCCCTGAAGATTATCTGGTAGTCCGTGTGGCTCAGGCTGCTAAAGCTGGAGCCGAAGAAGAAGAGGCCGAGGAAGCCGGTGAGGAAGCAGGAGAGCCAGAAAAGGTAGGCGAGGAAGAGGCAGCCGAAGAAGAATAAGCTGTAGATATTTAAGATTAAGCGTTTTGGTCGCCCGGCTGACGGAAGCCGGGCGATTTTTTGTGATATTTATGTTGTAAAATAATAAAAAGCCTGAAAGCATTAAAAAGTATAGACAAAAGCTGGCAAAATGGAGTAAACTTCAAGACCCCTCACATTTAATACCAGTTACAAAGTAAAGGATCTTTTTAAAGCCTGCCAGCAAACTGACAGTAATTGCCCGGGTATTAAATGGTTAAAAGCAGGTTGGCTATTAAGAAAAAGATAAAGACGCCGGATATGTCCATCACGGTGGTAATCAGCGGTGCTGAAACCATGGCCGGGTCTATATTTAAGTGGCGGAAAATGTATGGCAGCACGGCGCCGGTCGTGGTGGCCAGCGTCGATATGGCAGCCAGGGTGAGCATGACTACAATTGCCACCTCAAAGTTTCGCCCCAGGAAGTAAGCCCATACCAGAACTACCAGGCCAAGCGTTGCTCCCAGTAAAAGCCCCACTCCTGTTTCACGAAGGATAATGGTGGCCGCGCGCTTCCGGGTAATTTCTCCGGTGGCCAGTCCCCGAATTATGACTGTAGCGGACTGGGAGCCTATATTGCCGCCGCTGTCTATGAGCAATGGTATAAATGCAGCCAATATGGCAACTTCGGCCAGCAGTTCCTCCTGACCGGCTATAATTGAAGCGGTTACCGTGTTTACCAGCAGAAGCAGGAATAGCCATACCACCCGTCGTTTTACCACGCTGAAAATGCGGCTGGCAAAATAACCCCGTTCAGACCCCGTCAGGGCGCCGAAGCGATAAATATCTTCGGTTGCTTCTTCCTCAATTATATCGGCTACATCATCGTAGGTGATTATGCCTACCAGCCTCTTCTCATTGTCCACAACCGGAATTGCCAGCAGGTCGTAATCCCGCAAAACACGGGCTGCTTCTTCCCGGTCGGTATGGGTAAATACAAAAGGAGTTTCAGGCTTCATTATTTCAGATATTTTTGTCTGAGTAGGTGATGTAACCATGTCTTTTAGCGATACTGTACCGACAAGGTGGCGTTTGGCGTCCATTACATAACATTCGTATATTGTTTCGCGGTTTACTGCAAGCCTTCTTACCTTGTCCAGGGCCTGACTCACCGTCATATCGGCATGAAGGTCTACAAAGGATGGGTTCATTTCCCGGCCGGCAGTATCTTCCTCATAACCCAGCAGTTTCAAGGTTACCCTGCGTTGCTGGGGCGAGAGTATCTGCAAAAGCCTTCTGGCTACTTTGGCCGGAACCTCATCCAGTAATTCAACGCGGTCATCATGAGGCATGGCTTCAAGAAAATTTCTTGCGGTAATATCACTGAAAGCCTCCAGCAGCTGTTCCTGGCGCGTTCCTTCCAGGTCGTCAAAGACGTCGATAGCCAGGTTTTTAGGCAGCAAGCGAAAGGCAATAACCGCTTTGTCGGTGGGAATAGTGCCGAGCAGTTCGGCGATGTAGGCCGGTTCCTGCTCCATCAGCTCCTGGCGCAGATGCTTGTATTGTTTCTCTTCAACCAGATTCTTGAAAGTCAATTCATCAAGCATTTTTATAGCCACTCTGATACAATCGCCCTCTTTAAAAATTCAGGTTTTTTAAAGAGGGCTTTGTAATTATAAAGCGGTGCTGCCAGAGCCCGCTTTATTAAGAATTACTTTATGCCTAAAAAGTATTAATAGGCTGCGTACGATTATAAAGCAGAGTTTTTGTAGTGTCAATCGAAATCTGTGCGGTGTTTGGCAAACACTTCTCACAGATATTGTTTTACCCAGCCACAACCCAGGATGGCCACCTGTTTAAGGTGCGAAGGGTCATCGAAGCTGTGATTGGCGCCGTTTATGACCTTTAACATTTTGGGTTCATTGGCTTTTTCGTAAAGCTTTCTGGCATCTTCAACCGGGACTACCTCATCATTGCTGCCGTGCATTATGATTAAGGGGCATGCAAGCTTTTTAATGGCTGCTTGAGTGTCGAGTTCCCACAGCTCGTGAATAAATTGTTTTTTTACCCTGGCGCCTGAGGGGAGAAAGTGGTATTTATCATGCTGGTGCTTTGCGATTTCTTCGGGGGATGGTTTTTGAAAAATAAAGGGTGTAGCAAGGGAAACAAGGGCTTTGATTCTTTTATCGTGAAGGTTGATTATAACTGTGCCACCCAGGCTGGATCCGATGGCGCCCAGCCTTTTATTATCGACTGGTTCGCCTTCAACGAAGTCAATCGCCGCCTTGAAGTCGGCCATACGTTTTGAAACTGCTGAATCTTCAAAATTGCCGTCGCTTTTTTCGCCGCCTTCACCGCAACCATGATAATTAAACCTGAGTGATGCGATGCCAAGATCGTATAACCTGTTGGTGAAAAACTTCCACTTGAAGCCATCTTTACTGCCTTCTAAGCCGTGCGAAAATATAACACAGGGAGCACCTGCAAAGGGCAGGCTGAAATTGCCGCGTATGGTATAGCCATGGCTTTGGAATGAAACATTTTTATTCATAAAAAACCTGTCATCTCCTTATGTCTGCTGTATATAGAGCGGCATAAGAGGCTCCCCAGAATATCGCTGCCCATAGCAGTGTCATAACAGCGCACAAAATGGTTGCATCAAACCAGAAGCCCTGCGGGAACATCATGATAAGGTAATCTGTGGCCGGGTCGAGTATCCATAGATCATTGGCAAAGCTTATTAAGTGGAACTGTAAAAAGAACCAGTTGAAATCAATCAACGCTATAAATGCCGCTACACCGATGATTAAAAAGGTAAGCATGCCTCCGCAGATAATACTTCTGGCCAGATTGAACCATTCCCGGGTTCGCCGGGCCAGAAATACCGCGCAATAGCCCAGTGAGTAAAGGCCGGTAGCAAGCAGGACAGCATAATCGAGCTGAACCAGGTTTTTAACGTCTACTAAATGCAGGATTTCTCTTTCATTAAATAGCTCAAAAGGTTCTCCATCTTTGGTGACGACAACGTCTATTAGTTCTTCATCCGAGTTAAAATATGCGATAAGCTGGCCGGCGGCATAGTCAAGCTCGCTTCTCTCAATGCCGGTAACCGATTCCACATCGTATTTTTCGAATCCGTAGTGATACAGCCACGGGCTGTTAAAAGCAATAGCCAGGCTCAGCGAGAGAAATAGAAGTGGAAGGCTTAAAACAAATATAACCCTTGCTGCTAAATGTAAAAACTTCATATTGATTTCCCTTCTTATATTTTACAACAAGTTGGCCAGATAAATCCGCCCGGGCCTTTTTAAGAGGCTTTAATTAATTGGTCCGGCATTGCTATAATTAGGGTGTGAGTTTTACCCACCTGCATGTGCACACCGAATACAGTCTTCTCGACGCCATGTGTCGTATTCCTGAGCTCGTAGAACGTGCCAGAGAGCTTGGAATGCATTCTGTTGCCATCACTGACCATGGTGCACTGCACGGTGCCATCCAGTTTTATCAGTCGGCAAGAGACGCCGGTATAAAACCCATAATAGGTTGTGAAGCCTATATGGCTGCCGGCAGCCGGCACAGCCGAACCAGTGCAGACCGGGAAAATTATCATGTTGTGCTTCTGGCAAAGAATAAGACTGGGTATAAAAACCTTGTGCGGCTCGTTACCATGGCTAACCTCGAAGGGTTCTATTATAAACCTCGTATAGACAAAGAAATCCTTGAAAAATACAGCCAGGGCCTGGTTTGCCTGACAGCCTGCATAGCCGGTGAAATCCCCCGCTTGATATTAGGCGGCCGCCTGGAGGAAGCCAGGGAAGCGGCCTTATGGTACAAGCAGGTTTTCGGGGGCGATTTTTATTTCGAGTTGCAGCGCCATCCGCTGCCCGAGCTGGAACAAATGAACACAGAGCTCATCCCGCTGGCCAGGGAACTGGATATACCCCTAGTAGCAACCAGCGATGTCCACTACATCCATAGAGAAGACTCGGTTCCCCACGATCTTTTGCTGTGTATAGGAACCAATTCCACTGTTCATGAGCAAAAGCGAAAACAGATGGGCGGCGATTATTTTTATTTGAAAAGCCCTGAAGAGATGGCAGAACTCTTCAGCGATATTCCTGAAGCAATAGAAAACACCAGTGTCATTGCTGAAAAATGCAATCTAAAGCTGGAATTTGGGCGGTTGCACCTGCCTGAGATTGAAATACCCGAAGGTAAAACTTCCCTTGAGTATCTGGAAGAACTGTGCCGGCAGGGTCTTGAGCGTTATTATCCGGATGCAGGCCAGGAAATACTGGACCGGCTGAATTATGAACTGGATGTTATCCGGCAGACCGATTTTGCCAATTACTTTCTTGTAGTTTGGGACATCATCTCTTTTGTGCGCCGGGAGGGAATATTATTTAATGTGCGCGGAAGCGCTGCTTCCAGCATCGTACTCAGGTGTCTGGGCATCATTGAAGTAGATCCGATGGCTCACGACCTTGTTTTTGAGCGGTTTTTGAATATTGAACGCCGTGAAATGCCAGATATTGATCTTGACTTTGAGGATACACGCCGCGATGAAGTAATAACTTATGTTTCGAAGAAATACGGGTCCGACCATGTAGCCCAGATTATCACTTTTGGAACTATGGGGGCCAGAGCAGCTATAAGGGATGTAGGCCGGGCGCTGGGTATGCCGTATGGAGATGTCGATCGCATTGCCCGCCTGGTGCCGGCTTCACCCGGTATGACTATCGATAAAGCTCTCGAAATAAACGAAGAATTACGTTCCCTTAAAGCTTCGGATAAATCGGTCGACAGGGTGCTTGAGTCTGCTAAAAGGGTTGAAGGCCTTGCCCGGCATGCATCCACCCATGCTGCAGGTGTGGTGATCGCCCGTAATCCGCTGGCCGACCAGTGTCCGCTGCAATTGATATCGCGTGGCCAGGAAACTGGCCTGGTAATGACCCAATACCCAATGGGGGATATCGCCAGAATCGGCCTTTTAAAAATGGATTTCCTGGGACTTGTAAACCTGAGCATCCTGGGAAAAGCAAGAGACACCATCTTTAAGGAGCACGGTATAAAGGTTGAGCTTAACCGTCTGCCACTCGATGATTCAAAGACTTATAAATTGCTCTCCACGGGTGAAACCGCCGGAGTGTTTCAGCTTGAAGGAAGCGGTATGAGGCGCTATATACGGGAACTGAAGCCCTCAACTTTTGGTGATATTGCAGCTATGGTAGCTCTTTACCGTCCCGGGCCGATGGAGCAAATACCCAGGTTTATTCAATCCAAGCATGGGATTGAGGCCATTCATTATCCCCACCCTGCCCTTTCAGAGATACTGGAAGAAACCTATGGCGTAATCGTTTACCAGGAGCAGGTAATATTCATAGTGCAAACTTTTGCCGGTTATTCTCTGGGGCAGGCTGATATCTTTCGCAAGGCCATGGGGAAAAAAATAGCCGGAGCCATGAAAAAAGAGCGCAAGAATTTTATTGACGGGGCTATCAAACAGGGTTACCCCGAAGACGTGGCGGGCGAGGTATTTTCATTAATTGAACCTTTTGCAGGTTACGCTTTCAATAAGGCCCATGCGGTCAGTTATGCCATGGTTGCATATCAGACCGCTTATCTCAAAGCAAACTACCCGGTAGAATATATGAATGCCCTTCTTATAAGCTATCATGGTAATTCAGACAAGCTGGCTACTGCTTTTGATGAGTGCCGTAAACTTGGACTGGAGGTCCTTCCGCCCAGTATTAATCACAGCGAGGCAAGTTTTGCAATAGAGGAGCAATCTTCCGGCGAAAAGGCTATACGGTTCGGGTTGACGGCCATCAAGAATGTGGGCAATAGCGCTGTCGAACTTTTGATAGAGGAAAGGCGGAAAAACGGCGAATATAAATCCATCGAGGATCTTTGCCGCCGTGGCAACCTGGGGGCTGTTAATCGCCGGGCGATGGAGAGCCTTATAAAAGCAGGGGCGCTTGATTGTATGGGGGAGCGAGGGACTCTTCTTCACAATTTGCCAAAGATAATGTCTCTTGCCGAGAGGCAGCAAAAATTGAGGGACAGTGGCCAGGCAACTATGTTTGATATGTTCGGCGAGACAGCAGACACTCCGCTGCCGAGCCTTGATTTGGATCCGGCGGAAGCGCCGCAGAAAGAAAAGCTGGACTGGGAAAGAGAATTGACCGGGGTTTACCTTTCGGAGCATCCTTTTCGCCCGTATGTAAGCCAGGTATCGGCTGATAGCGACGTCGCATTGTGCGGGCAGGTGGATAAAGAGATGGAAGGTAAAACCATCCGGGTTGCCGGCATGGTGGCTTCCCTGCGTCCGCTGACTACCCGTGAAGGCAAGGCATCAGTAAGCGCTGTAATTGAAGATATGGAGGGCAGTATCGAGGTGGTAGCGTGGCCAAAGGTGTATAGCGCTTCTAAAGATTTGTGGCAGGAAGGCAACATCCTGCTTGTGCAGGGCAAAGTAAAGGTAAGAGGCGAAAATGCTCAGATTGTTGCTGATAGCGTAAGTAATTATCAGATAAGCGAGAAACCGGAGGATAGCAAGTTGCATAGTGATTTTGTCAAAACTCAAAGTGGCGGAGAGAGCCTTCAGCGGCTTTTATTATACATTGATCAAAGTGAAGATGAAGCATCGGACCTGGGAAGGTTTGATAAACTGATTGAAGTATTAAAGAAGGCACCGGGATTAGACAGGGTAAGTCTGGTTATCAGCAACGGTAGCCGGGATTACTACCTCGATGTTCCGGATATAAAGGTAAAATACGGGCCAGAACTGCATAAAAAAATGGCAGGCATTCTGGGCCCCAAAGGGGTTAAGGCTGTTTCCTGCGACGCAGCCGATGATGGCAACCGGTAAACGTTATCCATTTGAAGGCCACCGGAGGCGATTGAGGCAACGGTTCAAGAGGGGAGGTCTGGATGGCATGAACGATTACGAAATCGTGGAATTGCTTTTAACCCTGACCACACCCCGTCGTGATTGCAAGGAAAGAGCTAAAGACGCGGTTAAAAAGTTTCATAGCTTGAAGGGGGTTCTTGAAGCCTCGGAAAAAGATCTAAAAAGCGTTGAGGGCATTGGAGAAACAAACGTTATCGGTCTCCAGCTGATCCGCTCTGTTGCTGAAAGATTGATCAGGGACAGGACGCTGTCTTCGGGTGTGTATTACAATAATGCCGATGATGTTTATGACTATTTAAAGGTTTCGCTTGCCGATAAAAAGCAAGAAGTCTTTAAAACTCTTTTTCTGGATAATCGCAACCAGCTCTTAAGGCAGGAAAATCTTTTTAAAGGAACTGTCAACCGTAGTGCCGTTTATCCACGTGAAGTGATGAACAGAGCGCTGGAGTACAATGCCACCGGGCTTATTTTTGCTCACAACCACCCTTCGGGCAGTCTTGAACCCAGCCCTGAAGACAAAAACCTTACCCGCACCCTTGTTTTTGCAGCGGTTTTTATGCAGGTAAAAGTGCTTGATCACCTGATTATTACTCAGGATAGCTATTACAGTTTTTCAGCCACTGGCCTCATTGAAGCATACGAAGCCGAGTATATTAAGCTTAACATGCCACGCTAGCGGTTCAGGCCCGTTATCAAATCGGGGCGCTTTTTTCGAGTGCCAGCAATTTTTGTTTCATTTCATAACCGCAGTTGAAACCTCCAGGGCTTCCATTGCTTCTAATGATGCGG
>PUOQ01000036.1 GCA_003552785.1 Dehalococcoidia bacterium | reverse complement strand
ATGCAACTGTTTTTATCCAGTTTTAAACCAGCCTTTAATGACCTGTTAGTTTTTACCGTTTTGAAATATTTACCCATATAAAAAGGGGAGCTTTTCAGGTAAGCCCCCCTTTTTATATTACTTTTACGCAAGCAGTGTAATTAAGGCGTCCAGCCATCAACAATGTCGGGGTTTGCATCCATCCAGGTGCGGGCAGCAACAGACGGATCCATATCATCCACGGCAATATAGGCCATTATCTCGCCGAGCTGCTCTTCAGTTAAGAAAAAGTTCTCGAAGAAAGTATGTGCATCGGGGAAGTCATCACTAAATCCTTCACGGGCTACAGTTACAATTTCTTCAAGACCTCCCAGGGTTTCATCGGGATCATCAAGCATTTTCAGATCATACTCGGCAAACTTCCAGTGAGGTGCCCAGCCGGTTACGGCAATCCATTCACCGTCATTGTAATAGCTGTCAAGTTCAGCCATCATGGCTGCTTCACTGGATTCGCTGAGTTCCCAGTCATCCAGGCCATAATTGGGCATGGTCTCATTCCTGGTAGCTTCCATGACACCTGCTCCAGGGTCAATGCCTACAATCCGGCTCTCAAATTCCTCCTGGTGGTCTTTCATTTCTGAAATACAATCAATGTCTACATACTCAGGCACCACAATGGCCAGTACTGCATCTTCATAATTTGCCGTTATCCGGTCGACAGTATGCTGATGCTCCTCCCAGTAAGATGAGTGGGTGTACGGAAGCCATGCGCAAACAATTAAATCCTGGTCTCCTGTGGCTATGGATTCCCACATTACGCCGGCAGATACCGAGCTGAGTTCCACCTGGTAACCCATGTCTTCTAAAATTTCCTTTGCAAGAAAGGAAGTGGCTTCAGCTCAGGCCCATTCTACATAGGGAACCTCAATGGTTTCTGCCTCTTCAACGCAACCACCAGCCAAACCGGCAGTCATGGCCAGCATGGTCAGTGTGGCTAGAATTGAATACCTGAATTTCTTTATCATTTCTACCTCCTGTTGATAAGTGTTTCCTGGAAAGTTGTAATCTTGCGGGTTTTTTAAGTGACTTAAATGCTTGAATCCGGTGGATAGCCCTAGTGTTCAGTGAAATGTATGACCCTTACCTCACCCTAACATGACACTTTAAAGTTGACAACCTTAAAACATGTAGCTCATAAGAGCTAATAATAATTCAAAATTATACGGCATCAATATGGAACACAGTATCGCCTTTTTGCTTATAAATTCGCTTTTTATTTAAATATTGTTTATTCTATTGGGCCTGATAAGCTTTTTTCTCTACCCCAGACAACTCCAATAATCCCGGTGGTTAGCTTTTACATCTTCAATCACTTCTTTAGTCTTTGTTAAATAAACATCTTCTGCATGTATATCGCAATCAGTTTCCACTTCTTTCAAGTTGAGTTTAATGCCTGCCAGCCCTCCTGCTATTGCCAGCCATGCATGGGGCAAAACGTCCTTATTGTAGCCAGAACAAACCAGATCGATAACCTTATCATCACAAACTTCAGCCATTTGCCTTACCTTTTGGCCTATCATAAAAAACCCCTCAAGTGGCAAGCCAAGGCTGGTTAGCCCGTCTTTAAAATGAGGGTCAGATCCACCGTTTCGAATAATAATCTGGGGTTTGAACTCCATTGTGACCGGCTCTACGATAGTATCAAATACCATTTGAAATGACTCATAGCCCGCCCCAACAGGCATCGGTACGTTTATCGTAAAGCCTTTTCCCTCTCCTCGGCCTACCTCTCCGGCAAAACCTGTTCCGGGATAAATGGTTAGCGGATCCTGATGCAGATCAATAAATAAAACCCTTGGGTCATCATAAAAATATTCACAGGTGCCGTTGCCGGCATGGGCGTCGGTGTCCAGAATTAAAACACGCTCCATACCGTATTTTTTAATCAGGTGTAAAGCACAATAAGCTACATCGTTATAAAGGCAAAAACCTTCTCCGCGTGAACGCCTGGCATGGTGCAATCCACCACCAACCGATATCACCTTTTGAAAAAATCCTTCCTGTACAAGCCGGCATGCCTCTTTGGCCTGGCCAACAATAAACCTGGCTGCTTCTTCAATCTTGCCGGGTTTACCCAAAGGCGTGTTGTCTGCGCTATGAAACCGGTATAAATCACCGGGACCGGTCAATCCCCGACTGGCAGCCCGGTAAAATTCCCGGGTAAAGTTTATATACTCCCGGTTGCAAATGAGAAACAAGTCATCATCTGTTGCGAGATCTGATTTAACTATCCGATAATCTATTCCTTGGGTAAGATTGCTTCTCAAAGCATGATAAAATGCATCAAAACGGTCGCCCCGGAAAGGATGACCCTGCCCAAAGTCATATTCTTTTAGATCTTCCCGGTATAAAATCCCTAAAGTCATATGTCACTCCAAGCCTAAAACCCGTTTGCAGGGACACTTTTATCAGACAGAAATGCAAAAGGAGGCCGGATCATTCTTCACTTTTAAAGTCATCCATATCAAGCGTATTTATAAATTCGGTGAAGGCGCTCATCTTGCGTAACTCATCATCGGTAGCAGGTTTGCCTTCCCCGCCCTCGAGGCCAGTATTTTCATCCAGCCAAACACCTGCTCTGTCCAGAACCGACTCTGTTGCAAAAATTGGCATCTGAAACCTGACTGCCAGTGCCAGAGCATCACTGGGACGGGAATCTACCTGTATCTCCTCGCCGTTTACCATCAGTATGATCTCGGCATAGAATATATTTTTTTCCAGTGTATTAATAACAATACCGGTCGCTTCAGCTCCCAGGTCCTTAATAATAGAGCATATCAGGTCGTGGCTCATTGGGCGCGGAGGTTCCACCTCCTGGAGCTTCATTATTATGGCATTGGCTTCATCCGGCCCGATACTTATGGGCAAATAACGAGAAGATGACTCCTCTTTAAGAACAACTACCGGCTGTTGATTACCCGGGTCAATTCCAACTTTATCAATGACCATTCTGATCATCGTCCACCCCTTCCAGAAAGCTTTTAATAAAGCTTTTTAAAATATATCGTAAAAATCATTACCGGTCCGGCTCCAGAACCACTACTTCCGTATTCAAAGGCAGGGATTCATATGAAAACTCTGCCTCCGAGGAACCGGGCCGCCTGACCGTATCCATAAGCGCCAAAAAAACTTCAGCTCTATCGACCGGAAAATCCGGGCACCTCTTAGTCCGGTAATGCATGGGGATAACAACCCCGGGCTGAAGTTTATGACAGATCTGAACTGCGGTTCCGGCATCGATGGTGAATTTGCCCCCGACGGGTATAAAAAGAATGTCGACCTTGCCGATTTGTGACTGGTCCTCCGGCCTGAGGGCATGGCCCAGATCTCCCAGATGGCACAGCTTCAAATCATCACT
>PUOQ01000098.1 GCA_003552785.1 Dehalococcoidia bacterium | reverse complement strand
CCGGAATGATGCCGGCTGTTTCTACCCCTCAGTTTCGAGATCTGGATGAAGTGATGGCCTCACCCGAAGCTGAACTCAAAAGGCCTTCATGGGTAAGAGAGGTTGATAAACCCACCGCAGAGATAGACTGGCAAAATTTCAAACGCTTTGACTACGGCGAAGTCATGTTTGCCAGGGGTTTTGAAAAGGCTGTCGGGCCTGAATATGTTCGGCAGGCAAGCGCCGCCGGTGAAGAAAACAGCAGGTTGTGGATAAGGCAGAACAGACCCGGTTTTACCCTCAGGGATTATGCTTTGCGAAGCTGCACCCGCAGTTATGCCTTTCCGACGGCCAGCTTTCTGGGTTATAAACGCACTCCGACGCCTGATGAGCTGGGAGTCCCCCGATGGGAAGGGACCCCGGAAGAGAACGCCCGCATGGTAAGGGGGGTAATGCGGCTTCTGGGGGCTGATGACGTTGCCTATCTGGAACTCGATGACAATACCGAAAAAATCTTTTACAGCGGAGATATAGACGACAAAGAAATACGAATTGAAGATGTCGAGGAACCGGAAGAAGGTGAAGATTACCGCATTATCCCGAAAAGGTTTCGTTGGGTCATTTCTTACTCCATTAAACAGTCCTATGAGCTCACCCGGCGGTTGCCATCGATGGGAGCTGAGGTAACCACCTATGTGCCATACGCTCAGGGGCCGTTTATTCAGGAGCGTTTTCAGGATTTTATCCGTACATTGGGCTATACCTGCCTGGGTGAAGTTTCACCCAATGCCCTGGGTTCGTCTACTGGCTTTGGGGTAATGTCTGGTCTTGGGGAGATGAGCCGCATAGAAAACCAGATATCACCCATCCGGGGAGGTTCCTTCCGGGTGTTTAAGATGGTAACCGATTTACCGATAGCGCCCACGAAGCCCATTAATACCGGCGTGATGGACTTCTGCAGGACCTGTAAGAAATGTGCCGAATACTGTCCTGCTCAGGCCATACCCAGTGCAACCGAACCGACTTGGGAAATACCCGGCCCCTGGAAAAGGCAGGGGGTAAGAGGTTGGTTCAAAATTGACCCAAGGTGCATCACTTACTGGCGCCAGACGGGTACAGCCTGTGGTTACTGCTATGCGGTGTGCCCCCTGAACCGGCCACGGTCATCTTCATATTACAATACCATGCGTTCCACCATATCAAGGACAACCGCCTTTAACGGCACCTTTAGAAGAATGGATGACTTGCTCGGCTGGGGGGCCAGGAAGGACTATGAAAGCTTCTGGGATCTTGAAATGCCAGTGTTTGGCTGGGATTAATAAAGGAGTTAAGCATGTGGTTTATAGCAGCAATTGTTGCCGGAACCTTTTTGCAATGTTATTCTTGCACCTTTGGCGGCTGGATGTTAAAGTTAAAATGTATCAGTTTTTAATTGCACTTTACAGCAAATAAAAACAGGTGGCGAGGTTGAATATGAGAAAAAATTTTAGGAAATTAACCGTTTTAAGTGTTGTTTCGGTGATTATGCTGGTAACAGTGCTGGCAAGTGCCTGCGACAAGCAGGAAACGGCTGCGATCCCACCGTTTGTTCCGCCAGAGTACTATGATTGTATGGAGGTAGACCCTCTGACGCTTCTGGATATTTACTTCACCGGTTATGCAGGGTTCGAGACCATCGAGGCACAGTATAATGATAAATACTACGTATTTAAAGATATTCTGGTTGAAGAAAGGACCCTCAGGGGGCTGGATGAAGGATATATCTGGGTGGACAATATAAAATGCTACCTGGTTGATGTTAATGATATGAAGCGCTTTGAAGTGGGCGACAGGGTTGATGTGGTGGGCTTGAACAAAGGGCCGGAATCCTACACTGGAGCTGCACAGCTTAAATTTGAAGAGTGCCTGGTTCTGCCTGCCGGCACTGTAGCTTTACCCGCCGACCCTGATGCCGGGGCTATTTCTCCCGGTTATTAAACATGAAAGATTCAGGCCATATCTCCCGCCGCCGCTTTATCGCCGGTGCGGGCGTCATACTGGGGGGAGCCGGTGCCGCCCTGGCATTACCGGGGTGTGGCGATAATGCCGCCACCCGCACCGTAACAGTTACTACCCAGAAGCCCCGGTACATAAGCCCTTACGACGGCGCGGCCTTTGATACTTTTGAGGAGCTTACCGAATACATCACTAAGAACTTCCCCGACACGCAGCCCGTCAACCGTTTTGTAAGCCCTTATGACGGCCGGGAATTTGCCACCTTTGAAGAATTCAAGGCCTACCTGGACGGGTTCTTTTCCGTAAACGACTTTATCACCCTGAATGTAAACGGCCTCTATTACAGTCTGCCGGTTAAGGCCAGCTGGTCGCTGGCGTTTGTACTGCGGGAGAAACTGGGCCTGACCGGCACCAAGATTGGCTGCCAGCTGGGTTCCTGCGGCAGCTGTAGTGTGATTGTCGATGGTTTGCCTGTTTATTCATGCCTGATGCTGGCCGTAGAATGCGGCAACAGGGCGATAACCACCATTGAAGGGCTCTCCGACGGTATAAACCTGCATCCGGTGCAGCAGGCATTTGTGGACAATGACGCTGTTCAGTGCGGTTACTGCACGCCGGGGTTTATCATGGCGGCCAAAGCATTGCTGGATAACAACCCTCAGCCTTCAAGGAGTGAGGTGAGGCAGGCCCTCTCGGGGCATCTTTGCATCTGCGGCCATACCAAAAAGATCGTTGATGCGGTTTTAAACGTTTCAGAGGGGGCTGGCCATGCCTGAAGAACTGTTCGTAATTGGAAATCCTGAAAACCACGATAAGCAGATAGTTGATATCGTAACCGGAAGGCTCGACTATGCAGCCGATAACCTGCCGGGCAGAAAACTGCATACCCGAACTGCCGGTTCGCCCCACGCCCATGCCAGGATAATAAACATCGATACCTCCAGGGCTGAGGCAATGCCGGGAGTAATGGCGGTATGCACCTACAGAGACTGCCCGGTGTTTTCCGAAACCATTCTTTACCACGGCCAGGAAGTGGCCGCTGTTGCTGCCGTGGATGAAGACACCGCCGCAAGAGCGGCAAGGGAAATCGATGTTGAGTATGAAGTGATGCCGGCCATTTTCGACCCGGAAGAAGCCTTTAAACCGGATGCACCTATGGTGGGCACTTTTCCTGATATAAACGCTTATTCCAGGCATGACACCCGGGGCGATATAGAGGAAGGCTTCACCCGGGCCGAGGTTATAATTGAAGAAACACTGGGCTGGACCAATTACTTCCAGCATGGCACCATTGAGACATGCACCGCAGTGGCCTACTGGACCGGGGATCATCTGTATGTCTGGACCTGCTCTCAAAATCCTTTTAACCAGCGGGCCCTGATTGCTTCTGCTTTCGAGATGCCGATCGGCAGGGTGCACCTGGTTT
>PUOQ01000110.1 GCA_003552785.1 Dehalococcoidia bacterium | reverse complement strand
TGAGCTTACCATCTCGGTGGTAAAAATCAGCCACCGCAAAGATGTTTACCGTTGATTTTCTCAGAAGCTATTTAGCTTTGAAAAAGAGGCCTATTTAGCAATTGGTAGCGCATACGGGATTCGAACCCGTGATCTCCGCCTTGAGAGGGCGGTGTCCTAGGCCGCTAGACGAATGCGCCACAATTTTATTTTGGCTGGGGAAGAAGGATTCGAACCTTCCCATACGGATTCAGAGTCCGCTGTCCTACCACTAGACGATTCCCCAGCAATAAATTTAAGTATATCATTTGAAGCAAATTTGAAGCAAGAAAAAATGGTAAAGGCAGAATGCTCAACAATCTCTCAATGGATAGACTAAAAGCTGATTGTTCTAGTATCATTAAGCAGTAGAAAGGAACATCAAATATGCATTCTCTGGATAAACTGGAAAAGACCATAGACTACAAGTTCAGGAATCGAAACCTCCTTGAAGAAGCACTGGTGCACAGTTCAGTGCTTAATGAAAACAACACCCCGGGTATTGTTTCCAACGAAAGGCTTGAATATCTTGGCGATGCGGTGGTTGGGTTAATCATAGCCCAGGAGTTGTTTCAAATGCTCCCCAAAGCCCCGGAGGGCGAGTTAACCCGTTTGAGGTCAGGGCTGGTCTGCCGTGCCACCCTGGGTTTTCTGGCAAAAAGAATCGAGCTGGGTAACTATTTATTAATCGGCAGGGGGGAAGAAGCAAGCGGCGGGAGAACCAAACCGGCCAACCTGGCCAGAGGTTTGGAGGCATTGTTTGGGGCAGTTTATCTGGATGGAGGGATTAAAGAAGCCAGAAAGGTAGCGCTCAAACTTTATGGCAACGAACTTGAGGAACTGGCACACAACCAGGCATGCGCAGACTCCAAGTCACAGTTACAGGAACTCACTCAGTCAAAAAACCTGGGTAAACCGTCTTACCGGATAGTGAGCTCGGAAGGCCCGGTACATGCACCCCGTTTTACAGCAGAAGTTTCCATTGATAATAAGTTGTTAGCAACCGGAAAAGGGAAAAGTAAAAAATTGGCTGAAGCCGATGCCGCTTTTAATGCAATAAATATATTGGCTTTACACTAACAGGGCGAAAGATGAAACTTTTGACCAATTATTTTTCCACGATGAAAAACACATTTATCCAACTTTACAGCCACCCAAACCCCTGATAAAATTGAAATCAAACCTTAATATAATTAAGAGGTTAGACATGAGTAAGCGAAACATTCCAAACCGTGAAAGTAAAAAACCCAAGAAGGATTCCAAAAAGCCAGTTATACCTGATGTTATTGAGCCACCTGCTTCGGTTGAAGTAATCGGAAAGCGGCGCAAAAAGGGGGAAGAAGAATAAAATTACTCCAGACCGGCAACATAACACAATTACTGTAAGAATCGTATTACATGGCCGGGTTCAAGGCGTTTTCTTTCGCCGGTATGCTGCAGAGCAAGCTGAAAAAATGGGGATAAGGGGCTTTGCTCGAAATTTGAGCGACGGGCGAACAGTTGAAGTTGTAGCCCAGGGCCATGAAAATTCAATTCATGCATACACACAATCCCTTAAACAGGGGCCGCCGAATGCCATTGTTGAAAGTGCTCATGTTGAACGCATTAAAGGCGCTTCCGATTACAATGGTTTTAATATTATGTAAAACGCCTGCTAACCATCGACATCAAGTTCGGCTTCAGCTTCATCAATAAGATCAAGATAAGGGGTATCAAAGCCCAAAATTCCAGAAACCTCACCGTCGATATAATACGGCTCTCCCTGATAAATCTTACCGTGGGAGGAAATTTTATCATCGCCTCCCGATTTAAAGTCCAGCATCTGGGTGGCATCGACAATACCCATATCAAAAGGCATGGTAAAGTAAAGGTCTGCAAAAACATTCTCGATACCAAACTCATGCAGGTTTTTCCAGTTCTTGCCATACCTTTCTACTGAAAGTAAAGACAAGAGGTTGGCGATGCTAAGCCGCCCCTTACCATCATCCACCTTGAGGGGAGAGGTCGTTATCAGGTAATCTGAAGAAAGCACCACGTTGGGAATGAGGAACGTAGGAATTGCCAGGGGCTTTTCAAGAGGATTGTCCACCTCAACCCAGACGCTGTCTTTTACATCCAGCATTATTACACGTGGAAAATCATAACCCAGTGATTTATATACCGGGCGAACCGGGCTGCCATCACCGGTACCGCCAATTACAAGCACATCAGCGTCACTCACCCGGCGTATGCCGTCTATAATGGCAGAAAGCAACCTGGGGCTGGTAGAGTAGGGATAGGGTTTATCAATACTAATATCTGGCACTATAAGCACCCGGCGGGCGCGGGTGATTGGCCGCGGTGCTTTAAAAGTAAACTCTTCTGAGTCGAATATCAAGAATCACCTCTAAGCATTATATTTACTGCTCCATGCTACCCTGCAAGTTAATTGACCGTGAAGCTACATCTCTTGCCCTGACAAGATCTTCTGGAGTGTTTATGTTAAAAAAACTTAAACCTTCAGGATCGCATTTCTTCATTTCTGCTTTATTTACGTACTTCACTTTCAAACCATCAAGCAATCTGTCTATTTTATGCTCTCCAGCCCGGATCATTACTTCAATCGCCTCGATACAGCTCGAGGAATAAACAGCGTGCAGGGGTTCTAAAAGACCTTCATATTTTGGAATTACAACATCATAATCACAGCTTAGTTCCAGCATGAAGGATACCAGGCCCGGATTAACAAAAGGCATGTCACATGCACTCACAAAAACCGCATCCGCATTAGAAGCTCTTACACCGCTGTAAATGCCAACCAGGGGACCTTTCCCGGGGTAGGCGTCAAAAACTAATTTGTATCTGCAAGCTGCATTAACATGCGGTAACTTCTGACTGGGAGCGCATACAACAATTACCTCTTTTCCCAGAACCCGGAATCTTGATATTGCTCTTTCCAACAGGTTCTGGCCGTTAATTTCAACCCACGCCTTTTCCTTTCCCAGCCTCGAACCCTTTCCACCAGCCAGTATAATAAGGCTATAATTCTGGTTTAATATGCTCTCGGTACTTATAACCCCCTTATATTTTATTTTACCACCCCCGTCAATACCTGTAGTTAGACTAACCTTATATTTTAACCAAAATCATTACTCCATTTCCATAACCACGCTGATAACCCCAACATAATTCAAAAAAGTTATTAAGCAGTGACCGGTCACTGCTTTGAAAAAATTTTACCCAATAGTAGTATTATGCCTTGACCCGGAGCTTTTGTTGAGGGTCAACAAAGCCAGATGATATACTTCATTGAAATGAATATCAAAGATATAGGTGAGTTTGAACTCATCGATAAGATAAAAACCCTCACCGGGCCGCAGCCAGGCCTGATATTGGGTATAGGTGAC
>PUOQ01000073.1 GCA_003552785.1 Dehalococcoidia bacterium | reverse complement strand
CAACATATTCGGCCCCGGGTTAAAAAACCCTTTTAGTGACGAGAGCGCCAGGGCTTCCAGTTCCGAACCATCATGGCTAAGGTGGCTGAAATCCGGCATCCTTGTTTTAATTGCAGTGCTTTTCGGAGTGGTTTTCAACCATTTTTCAAATACTTTTATTCCCCTGCCAATATTGACGGGCCCGGCAGTCGTTTTTTCTATAGAAAAGTGGCACCGGGGCTTAACTGCAAAATACAAACTCTTCGGTGCGGTTTATAAATCGCTTCTGAACCTGGGCTTTATCGCCCTCGGGGGCTTGATTATATGGACCGTAACAGAAATATTTTCAGGCAATTTGCACCCTTCAAACACTGTTAACGGCCTGCTTGTGACCGGTGAAATTATAGCCTTCGGCTTTGTGTGGAATGTACTCTCCAACAACAGCTGGCGCCGCCCTAAGCTTGTACCCACCTTTTTCCTGGTAGCTTTGATTCTGTTTATTTTAATGTTTGCAGAATTAGGGCCACTGGCGCCCTACAGAGCAGCTACAATTGATTTTTTCAGCCGGGTTTACCAGTACATAGCTTCATTGGTTGAATCAGTCAGTTAACCTGCAGGCTTTATTTAAACATCCAGCCGAAACTAAACCACCGGTTTGACACTTATCAAATGCAATGATAATCTTTGAATCCTGACAACAAAAATAAAAAGAGACTGAAATATAAAAATAAAATGCACCCCACCAGGAAAGAATCCCCGTATAAGATAAGCCTTGATTTTAATGTACCCAACACTGTAACAGCTTCCAGGGTGGTTTTAACCCTCTTTATCATCTATTTCATGCTGCAATCGCAATACACCCTGGCCGGAATATTAATTATTGTTGCCGCAATTACCGATGGGGTGGACGGGTTTCTTTCCCGCCGCCTGGGGCAATCATCACTGGGCGGCGCATTGTTTGATATGATTGCCGACCAGTTATTCTTTATGTCAACTCTGGCCCTGGCAATAACCGCCGGGCTATTTGTAAATGCAGACGGGCTTATACCTTTGAACCCCTATCTTTATGCGGTGCCCGCCTTCGCCGGAGGTATCGCTGTTATTTTGGGAATCATTATCTACCTGTGGAAGCGCCGCAAGCGCACTTTTCCCTTTCCTGCTCCTACCAGAGTTGCTAAAGTAAATTTCTGGTTCTGGCTGGCGCCCCTGATAATCGCCATACTCGGCATCGGCCCTGGCTGGCTGCTTGCCGGTTTAATGTACCTGGCAATTATATCGACACTGCTTACCTTTTATTCTTATTTAAGAAAAGCCGGCTACGTCTTTACCAATTAACCCCAGTCTACAATATCCAGGGTGACGCTCTCACTGGCAACAACCCTGGGCATATAATCCTCTGCCGGTAATTCAAAAAACTCACCAATTGAAGAGGGAACCGGGCTGTAGTACAGGGTAACATCAAAAGTCACCCTTCCATGGGAAAGCCCATCGGGGGTTCTGGTTGTATACATTTCCTGCCTGGTTTCACCCGGAGCAAAACGGTAGTCGACCAGTGTATTATCACTTGTATACCACTGGCAGATGGTCATTTCACCCTGGGGGTTAAAAAAGGGCCTTCTAAAAATCCGGGCCCCATCGGGGATATCACCATCCCTTGACAGGCCTTCGAAACCCTCGATTCCCATTATTTCACCAATATCCCGGTATTCAAGTGCAGTTGAATCGGCAATGGTATACTCTTCCCCCTCAAAACCCTTTGAATGAACCGGAAGGTGGTGCTTTTCCCCTAAATGATCAGTCAACCACACTTCAAGCCAGAGCATCCTCTCTTCAGATGAACCACTGGGGAAATAATGGCCGCACAGATCATTTTCAAGGTTCACATACAGCGTGGTGACCTGCCCCGCCCTTGCCTCCGGCCTGTCTGTCTCGAGTGTAATTGTTACGGCATCCTGTAGCCTTTCGGGGGAACGAGGCCCTTCAAAAGTGTGCCCGGAAGACTGGCCTTCACCCGCAGCAACCATGTGACAGTCCTGGCAGGTGGTACCTTCCTGGCTGTAATGGCTTTCAGACCATTCACGGTATGTCTCTTTAACCCAGGCACCATAAGGACTTTTTTCATCGTGGCATATAGCACACATCTCGGCAGAAGTAAGAAAATCTGACTTTTCTATCTGGTGAAAAGGGCTCTCGCCTGCACCGGTGGGTCCGTAACGGGTATCACCCACATCCATTACAGCGGAAAAATTAAAGGGTTCCGGTTCAGTTGACCCGGTTATAAAGTGACAGATTTCACAACTAACGCCTTCGTTCACCCTGCCGCCTTCATCGGGATGAGGCGGCGGTATATCACCGGCCAGGTAAGCCAGAGGTCCATGACAGGACACGCAACCCGACTCAACTTCACTCACTTCATCCAGCATCTGGGAATGGGGCAGGGCAAGCTGAAAATATTCCACTGCATCCCACTCGTGCGTAAAAGATGCAGCCATCATGGAGCCCTCCCAGTTTATAAAGTTTTGCTGGTGGCAGTCGCCACAGGTGCCGGGTTTTTCAAAATCTTCGTAGGTAAACTCTCCTTCGAGGGAATCAGGGGCTTTTTCTTTCGGGCTGCAACCAGGTAAAATGCTGATTGCTGCTACCATTGCCCCGATCAAGATTAAGTAAATTGGAAAATGAACCTTTTTCATAATGCGCCCCGCTGACATTTATGCTGCATTACACATTATAACACTCATAACCCCCGGGGAAACTATAAGTTAAGATACTTTTTATTCATAAATTCAATAAGGCCCCTGCGTTTCCTTGATGCAGCAGGGGCCTTATTTTTGGCCGCAGGCAGGCCACTCGGCAGCCAAGTGCATTAGCTGCTTTTTGACATATTCCTCAAACCGGTTTTTACCTATGGCCCTCATTGCTTATTTCCTAAAATACCCTCCTGTCCACCCTAACATACAATTCCGTTAATTGACAGAAAGAGTCACGGGAACAGCCCATTACTTTTTAGCTTATTATACAGCTGCCAAACTCTTTGCTAGCTTTGCTAGACAGGGCTTGTCCTTAAGGAGTATCAAGAGGCAACGTGCCTGATGACATTTGGTGTTTCTTTTTTATTGCAACTTTTTTAAATATCCATTGACTTCTTCATCGGTAAGATCATGCCAGCAACCATAAAAACTGGCAACCCAAAAGGGGTATGAATGACTTACAACTATACAAGCCATGTAATCACACATGGGCTTGATCAGGCTGTACGCCTTTCCAGAAGCCACCGGACTGGCTACCACCACCCTGGTTGCTCCCTGTCGCTCTACCGATTTGATTGCTGCAACCATGGTATAACCTGAAGCCAGGCCATCGTCGGTAATAATTGCCGTTTTGCCTTCCAGCGAATACAGCGCAGGTTGTGGACAATACAAAGCCTTTCTTCTTTCTATCTCAGCCAGCACTTCGTTT
>PUOQ01000118.1 GCA_003552785.1 Dehalococcoidia bacterium | reverse complement strand
GGACTGCCGCGAAAGCCCCTTTTGTGGCAGTGTACATCCGGCAAGTCCGGGGAGTCTACTTTTAGATGGGTTCCGGTTACTGCTCGCCAGCTGGATGAAATTGAACCCTTAATATTTGCGTTAATATTTTTCTCCAGCTGCCGGCAGCGTGGAGAGATAAGATTCAAAGAAGGAGACAAGGTTTTTTATGGCATGGCGCCCCCTCCTTATGCAACTGGTACCATGACAAGAATTCTTCCCCATGAAATATTTGATTTTTTACCACCGGTAGAAATGTCAGAACAGGTAAGCTTTGAAGAACGAACCAAAACAGGGTTTAAAATGGCACTTAATGATGGGCTTGATTTATGTTTTGCCATGTCAAGTGTGGCTGTTGCTATAGGCAACCGGTTCGGCGGCGGAAAAAATTCTTCTTCAATCAGTTTTAAAGCTTTTGTTAAGAACAAAAAAATGGCTTACAGATTATTAAAGGGTTTGATAAAAAGCAAGATGGCGGGAAGGAAAATGTTGCCCAGGGATATATGGGACCTGAAAGGGCTGATAACTTTTGGTCTTGATGGGGTGGTGTACCGTGAACAAATCAAGGAAATGTGGGGCCGTTACCCCCTAGATTTTCATGGTTGCACAGAGGCAGTGGTTATAGCAACTCAAACATGGGACTATGAAGGTATGACTTTTGTGCCCAATTTGAATTTTTTCGAGTTTATAACTGAAGAAGACAGTCTTCGTTCATACTGGGACCCCGATTTCAAACCCAAAACGCGCTTGATAAATGAGCTTACACCGGGAAATTACGAGCTGGTGATAACCAGTTTTCATGGCGGCCCATTTGTAAGGTACAGACTTGGCCATCTGGTGAAAATACACTCACTTCGAAACGAAAAATTAAATATTGATATTCCACAAATGTCGTTTATCAGTCGAATAGATGACCAGATCGATATTGCCGGGTTTACCAGGCTATCCGAAAAGGTGATATGGCAGGCCATTGAAAAAACGGGCCTGAAATATGCAGGCTGGACTGCACGGAAAGAAATTAAGGACAAACCTGTTTTAAATGTTTACCTGGAGTTGACTGAGGGCGAGGCTGTCTCCAGTGCCCAGGCGGCCGAACTTATTCATCGACAACTTAAAAAACTGGATGTACCATATTCTGAACTGGAAAGCTTTACGGGGCTCAGGCCGTTAGAGGTGACTCTGTTACCAAAGGGGGCTTTTGAAGGTTATAAAGAGCATCAGAAGAATACCGGAGCTGATATCACCCGGTTGAAGCCGCCGCACTTAAACCCTGCTGATGATACTATAACTCTGCTCATGCGCTCAGAAGAGGCAAGAACACTTGCCAACGACGCTGCTATGGTATAGAGTAAATACTAGTTTGCAGGAATGGAAAAGCATGCCAGATACATCTTTGTATCTGGCATGCTTTTTGTTTGTTCGTGTGGCAAGATTGACAAGGCAGAGGTATAAAGACATAATATCTTTATTCTTTGTAGCTGAAGGCAACTGTGAAAGTTGCCTAATATGGTAATGGGAACTTATAGTATTGAATATCTGGGCTGCTATACCTCTTGGAACCTGTATCGCGTATGCTCTCGTTTTTATTTTTGCCGTTCAAAAGGTGCATAAGCGGGTTAACCGGGTTTTTGTTGTCTATCTGGGGCTGGCCGCATTTTGGAGCTTTACTTCCTTCATGCTTCGACTGGAGACTTCTCCAGATAATACATTATTCTGGAACAGAGTGCTCGTTGTTGCCCTGGTTGCTGCACTTGTATCCTATTACCATTTTATAAGATTATATACACAGAGAACCCCTGGAATATTTGTTTTTGCCGGTTACCTGGTAATCCCTGTCCTCTTATATATATCTCTTACTACCAGCTGGGTTATTGAATATTCATATGTTGAAGACGGGCACTTGCAACATAAACTAGGCATTGCTTCTTACGGGGTGGGCGGCCTTACCGTATTTTACTCGCTATCGGTACTTTATTTACTTTGGAACAGATACCGGGACTCGCGTGATCCAATAGAACGTAATAGAACCGCTTACATTTTGGCTGGCTGGGGTATTATGGCGCCAATGGCCTATACCAACCTTATACCCGTATTAAAGGCCCTACCACTGGATCACATCGGGAGTTTCATTAATGTGGCTATAATTGCCCATGCTATTACCAAGTACGATCTGCTCGATATCCGCCTTGTGGCCAGGCGTGGCCTTGGCTGGCTTGTGCTGCTGGCGTTGTTCGGTAGTTTGTATGCTGGATTATTAATATCCGGTTTGAGGTTCGTGCCAGATGTTTCATCCGTTGTAATTGTAACTTTCGTTTCAGCTATTGTTTTGTTGCTTTCAATGGGAGCCCGGCCGCTGCGTAAAAATATTGAAGAGCTGGTCGACAGGCTTTTTTATCGTAATACCTTTGATTATAGACAATCGCTGGCTGATTTTGGCAATAAAATGGGCGGCAATCTCAACCTGGAGGAACTTGCCTCAGAATTACTGCCTATGCTAACGAATGCGATAAATGTAAACACAGGTTACTTGATTTTAGGCAACAACAGCAATGGTGAATTCAGGAGTGAGTTTAGTTATCCCAAGAAGGATAATTCAAAAAACGATGAGGTGATATCTTTTGACCCTGATAGCCCGGTGGTAAATTGGTTTGCCAAAAATAAAGGTCATTTGAGCCTCGATAAAATAGACAGGTTGCCTGAATTTAAAGCATTGTGGAAGGACGAAAGAGAGCAGCTGGATAAAAAGGGTATAAAAATGATTTTTCCAGTAAAAAGCCGGGATAAAATGGTTGCAATAATTGCCCTGGGTGGCAAGCGTAATCAACGATTGTATTCTGCTGAGGATATTTCAGTTGTTGAGGGTATTGCCGGTGAAGTTGGAATTATTATTGAAAATGCCCAGTTATATACAACAGCGATGATTAAAGCCAATACGGATGAGCTTACCGGTTTATATAACCATCGCCATTTTCATGAACGGCTTGAGCAGGAGATAGCTCGCAGTTCACGTTTTGGTTCTACCTTTTCACTTGTAATGATGGATATAGACCTGTTTAAGGTTTATAACGATATCTACGGGCATCTTGCCGGGGATCAGGTGTTACGCAAGGTTTCTCAGTATGTTGAACTGTCAGTCAGAAATATCGATCTGGCTTTCCGTTATGGTGGAGAGGAGTTTGCTATTATCCTGCCGCAAACTACCGCTCAAGACGCGTATAAAGTAGCCGAGCGCATACGAAAGACCATTGAAGCAAAGACCGGTTTAAGGGCCATGCCAATTACGATAAGCCTGGGAATAGCAAGCTGGCCGAAAGACGGAGTTATGCGTGAAGAAATTATAGGTGCAGCCGATACTGCCCTATATTGTGCAAAGAACAGTGGCAGGAATCGCACAAGCATTTCAAAAGATGTTTTAGTTACTGGAGATAATG
>PUOQ01000069.1 GCA_003552785.1 Dehalococcoidia bacterium | reverse complement strand
GCAATCGTAATAATGTGGTGGCAGGAATGGTGGTACAGCGGTTGATTCTGTAGAAGTGCAGGATGCTAGTTTTACCGGAGCCAGAACAAGGGCAAGACACAGAACAGGTAAAAATATCATTCGATATTTTGCCTTCATTTTAACCCTCAGGCTAGCGTAACCTCCCGTAATTCATCTATGTTTTTAAAACCGGGATAACTACGTTATATTTTATCATTAATAAACGAATATTGTATATTGGCACGCATTGTTTCAAACAGGAAATCCGGCAAGAGATCAGATGTAAACAGCCCTGACCTTAGTCGAATTCTGTAAGCAGTTCTCCGAAATCCACCCCGGATACGGTTTTACCCAGGTAGCGCTCTTTTATGGTTGCCATGGCACGGCTTAGTTCCGGCGCTGAAATGCCGTTTTCGGTGGAAGTATAGGCCTCAACAAAAGCACACAATTCATCCACCGCTTTCACCATCTCCCCGTCCCGGGCGCGGTAGACGTCTGTGTTGTATTTTGAGTTTATTTCCTCAAAGCTTTTCCTGGAAGCCCTGCCGTTTATATGCACGAGGTTTGAAAATTCTTCTTCAGTATAAAGCTGAATGTCTGAGTGCCACTCTTCATCCAGCAATGAATACACCTGGTTTTGCATCTCTTCTTTCTCATACTCTTTTATCAGTTCTGCCAGCCCGGAAGTAGACCTTTTAACCGGCGAGATTATGTCCCGGGTCAGCACTTCAGGCAGGTCGTGAAAAAGGCCGGTAAAAAAGTTATTGATGCACCTGGCGCGGCATGCCCCGATCTGCAGCGAAAAAAGGTAGGACAAAACAGCCACCATAAGCATGTGCCCCAGAACTGAAGTTTTGGGGACCCGGGGAATGGTGCTCCAGCGAAGCTGAAACCTGAGCTCACCACTCAGGTTGATAAAGTCGTTATACCTGGGGTAAAGCATGAGTTCCTTCATGCCTTCCAGGTCGTAGTATTTCTGGTTATCCTCTATGATTTCCTTTTTAATGCTTTCGATCTCAAAACCCTGGGGGTTTGCCTGCTCGATAAACTTAAACTCCCAGCGGGTGGCATAAAAATGAGCAGCGGATAGAATCCTCTTGGCATGGGTGTCATCGCTTGCCTGAAAATAGCTGCGGTAGCGTTGGCAAAAATCTTCCCCCAGGGGCGCCAGAGCCGGTTCAAGCTCGGAAAAAGCCCAGTCATTTAACCTCTGATACTTGGCGCTTTCTGCTTTAATCTTATAAAAAAGCTGCGGCCTGAGGTCAGTCAATACAGTGCGCTGCAGAAGCTCAAAAATGCCGCCTTCTATAATTTCCACCCAGTCTACCTGCGCCCTTCTCTCTTCCAGACGGCCCAAAAGGTAGGCGATTATCATCTTATGAGCCTGCTTGTCCAGCTCGCTGAACTCGATGGGGCGCATTTTGTTGTTCCATCTCTGCATGCTGGCGGATTGAAACAGTTTAAGAATAAGCTCTCTTGTTACCTTCATTTGCCTTTTTACCACCAATCCAGCTGATTTTTACAACTCTCAAGCATACTACTTAAACCGGTGCTGCATCAATCTTTTTATACCAAATGCTTTTTAGTTGTATTCCTCATATTACACGCCGGGATGTTAAAATAATAGCAGCGGCGCGGCCAGCGGCTTATTGATGGCATGTTAGCCCGTGGTTTTTAAAATATGAAAGGAAGTTTGGCCTTACAATGATTGAATTTGAAGCGTTGATGCAAAAATACAACCGGTTTTTTGAACAGCTGGACCAGAGAAAAGAGGTGGTTTTAAAGTTCAGGTCTTTTCTGGAGAATGAAACCTGCTGGCTCACCGCACCTGCCTCTACCAGGTTCCACCTCAACGTCGAACGCGGCCTGCTGATACACTCCGTTGGAGTTACCTCAAACGCACTTGTGATTAAAGAAAAGCTGGCCCCGGATATAACCGACGAATCGGTAATTATTACGTCTCTTTTTCATGACCTGGGAAAAATTGGCTACCCCGGCAAGCCATACTACCTGCCCAATGACAACCAGTGGGAGGTGGAAAAGCGGGGCATTAATTATAAGGTAAACCCCGAGATTGTTTTCATGAACCTGGCTGCCAGGAGCCTGTACCTGGTAACCCAGCATATCCCGCTTAGTGAATTTGAAGCCCAGGCAATAGTTGCCCATGACGGGCTCTATGCAACTTATGGCGGAGTAAACAACCTGGAGTACCACCACAAAGAGTGCCGCCTGCAGATGATTGTGCACTTTGCCGACAAGTGGACGGCGGCAGTAGAGGAGGAAGGCCGTAAATAGCCCGCAGCTATTTTATTAAAACGGCTCAAAGCGTTATGATCGAAACTTATGCAGGCCAGGTGGCCAGCCACGCCAAAGTAACCGCCCAGCAGGTGAAAGCGGTTGAAAGCCTTTTGAAAGAGGGGGCAACCATCCCCTTTATTGCCCGCTACCGGAAAGAGAAAACCGGCTCGCTTGACGAGGTGCAGCTGTCACAGATAAGAGATGAGCTGTCACGCCTGGAAGCCCTCGAAAGCCGGCGCAGCGTAATCTTAAATTCCCTGGAAGAGCAGGGAGTCTTAACCGAGGAGCTGAAAAACGCGGTCAACAGAGCAGAAACCATGACCGAACTCGAAGATATCTACCTCCCTTACCGCCCCAAGAGGCGCACTCGGGCTACAATGGCCCGGGAAAAGGGGCTCGAACCCCTGGCCGAGCTGCTTATTGCCCAGCAGATAACAGACCCGGAAAAGGAAGCTGAAGCGTTTATTAATGAAGAAAAGGGCGTTTTGACCGCCCGGGACGCCCTGGCGGGCGGGCGTGACATAATTGCTGAATGGGTAAATGAAGATGCCCGCGCCCGGCAGATTATTCGAAAACTGTTCTATAAAGAAGGCCTGATAACTTCCACTGTTGCCAGGGGCAAGGAAGAAGAGGCGGAAAAATACAAAAACTACTTCGACTGGAGTGAAGTTGCCAGCCGGTCTCCCAGCCACAGGGTGCTTGCCATGCTCCGCGGGGAAAATGAAGGCTTTTTAAAGGTTTCTATACGGCCGGACGAGCCCAAAGCACTGGCAATGCTTGAAAAACTCTTTGTAAAAAACACCGGCGCCGCAGCCGGGGAGGTAACCATGGCGGTAAATGACAGCTATACCAGGCTGCTTGCACCTTCCATTGAAACCGATATCAGAAAGCAAATAAAGGAACGTGCAGACGAAGAAGCCCTGCGTGTTTTCTCGCGCAACCTGCGCAAAACCCTGATGGTTTCGCCGCTGGGCCAGAAGCCGGTCCTGGCCATAGATCCGGGTTACCGGACCGGCTGCAAGGTGGTATGCCTGGATGCCCAGGGCAAGCTGCTGGATGACAGTGTTTTCTATATAGGCCAGTCTGAAAACCGCACCCGGGAGGCGGAGCGGATAATCCAGGAAATGGTCGGCCGGCATGATGTACAGGCTATTGCCATCGGCAACGGAACCG
>PUOQ01000007.1 GCA_003552785.1 Dehalococcoidia bacterium | reverse complement strand
TTTACGATAAGCCAGCAATTCCCAGCGCGTGGCCATATCGACCCCGAAAAAGCAGGGGTGGCATATTGGCGGTGCACATACGCGCATATGAACTTCACTTGCCCCGGCCTTGCGGAGCAGTTTTATCACCTGCGGGGTAGTAGTACCGCGAACAATGCTGTCATCAACCAGCACTACCCTTTTGCCTTCCAGAACTGCTTTGAGAGGGTTGAATTTAAGTTTTACACCCAGGTCCCGCAAACGCTGGTCCGGATCAATAAAGGTGCGCCCCATGTAGCGGTTTTTAATTAAACCGGTGGCAAGAGGTATACCCGATTTATGAGAAAAGCCCACCGCTGCAGGAGTAGCAGAATCGGGCACATCTATGACTATATCTGCATCAACGGGAAACTCTTCGGCCAGTTTGGCACCCATGGCTTCGCGGGCATGATAAACCAGCCGGTTGTTTATAACACTGTCAGGCCGGGCAAAATAAAGGTATTCAAAAATGCAAAGAGCCCCTTTTCCAGGGGGCTCTTTAATCCTGTTTACGCCATCATCGTTAATGGCAAGTATTTCACCGGGCTCAATTTCACGAATGAAATCGGCCCCGATATGGTCCAGGGCACAGCTCTCCGAAGCAACTACATAACCATTACCCGGAATCTGGCCCAGGCACAAAGGCCTGACGCCGTTTAAGTCGCGCATGGCATATAAATTATTCCGGGTCATTATAACCAGTGAATAAGCCCCCTGAAGCCGGCGCATGGTATAGCGCAGCTTCTCCAGCCACTCTTTTTGGGGTGCAGACAGTATCAGGTTACCAATTATTTCTGAATCGGTGGAAGTATTAAAAGTAAAGCCCTGCGCCTCAAGTTCGCTGCGCAGGGCTTCTGAGTTGGCAAGGTTTCCATTATGGGCAACGGCAAGCTCAATGTTTCCATTACTTACAAGAATGGGCTGGGCATTGTGGCGCCGGCTGGAACCGGTAGTCGAATAACGGTTGTGCCCGATAGCGATATGGCCTTTTAAACGCTTGAGGGTTTTTTCATCAAAAACATGGGAAACAAGGCCCATCCGGGCAAATACCTGCAGGTCCATACCATCACTGGTGGCAATACCTGCACTTTCCTGGCCACGGTGCTGGAGGGCAAATAATGCAAAAAAAGTGATGCGGGCTATGTCTTCATTGCGGGCAAAAATACCAAAAACACCACACGCTTCGCGCAATTCAGACCCCTTTGAATGGGTATAAACGCCTTTCACCAAAAAATTATAACCTATCGAATCTAAAGATTCAATTAAATTTCGCGCCCGGCATGGTTCTTAATTCAATTTTTAAGCCCCTTCACTGCCAATGATTTCGTCTGCAATGTCTGGATACAGCTTCCGAATACAGCCAGGGCAAAGGCCATGGGTAAACTCGACTTCAGCATGGGAAGATATATAACTTTCCACAGCCTGCCAGTAACCTTTGTCATCCCGGATGTTCTTGCAGGAGGCACATATCGGCAATAACCCCTTTAACGACCTTACCTGGCTCAAAGCCTCTTCAAGTTCTTCTGTCTTTTTCCGGTATTTTGTTTCACTTGCCTTTAACAGTTCCAAGGTCCGGCTATTTATCAAAGCAATAGAAACAACTTCTCCCAGGCCGCCCGCTATCCGGGCATCATCCCGGGTAAAACCACCGGGCTTATTGGCCAACCCGATAAGACCAACAGCTTTATCTCTATCTAACAATGGAGCAAATAGTACAGCGTCGAGCTGTACATGGCCATCTGGAAGATAGCCCGTCCATTCACTTGAGCCAAAGCCATTGTCATAAACCACTTTGCGTTCCCGGTAAGCCCTTTCACGAAGCCCCCGAATAGGCATGGGCAGACTCTCATCAACGTTGCACGGAAGACCACCGGATTCCAAAAACAGCACTTCGTTTTCGGCGCCATCCTCAGTCAACAAAGCTACGTAACCACTGGTGGCACCGATAACCTGCCTGGCTGTATCAAATATAGCCCTGGCAGTGGTATTAAAATCTGTCATCCTCAGTACGGCCTGGGATGCCATAAGGAGCGCTTCAGTTTCCGCCTGGCGGCGCTTGACTTCATTTACGGTGCGGTTAGTTTCCGAATGGCTTGAATTGTTAACCATATCTCCTCCTTCTATTACGTGAACAGGAAGGGTATGGGGTACTCTACACAGGTTTTAACCCGCATTCTTCCGGGCAAAACCAGATTTATTTACTGGTGGAGACGGGGGAGAGTCGAACTCCCCGTCCAGAGAAGGCAGTCCAGGATATACTACAGGTTTATCCGGCTATTTTTGTCTCACCGGGTTCACTCTAACCGGCCAGAGTTCGAACCCGGCCAGCCGATTAAATCTTTCACCCTGCCTATCGGCGTGAGCAGGATGGCACCCCGGTACTTCGTCACCCATCAACAGCCCACCGGGGTGAGGCTGAAGTGGATGAGCCGGCTTTTTTAGCCAGCTAAAACTGGTTCAGGTTCGCCAGTTGTTTTTAAAAGTGCCGCTTTTTAATGAGGGCCACGGCGCCTCAACCTGCAATCCTGCAACTCACCTTCCCTGTCGAATCCACGCGTCCCCATGGTCAACAGGAGAAATTAAGCCCTTCTTTTTAAGGTGCGGCCAATCTCCCGTTTGGCCTCTTTTTCCATTATAGCATGTTTTTTCTCGTATTTCTTTTTGCCCCGCCCCAGCCCTACGCCTATTTTAGCAAGCCGCCCCTTAATATAAATGCTCACCGGCACCAGGGTGTAGCCTTTTTCTGCTACACGGCTTGTGAGCTCTGAAATCTCCTTCCGGTTGAGAAGCAGCTTCCGCTCCCGGGTGGGCTCATGGCTGTCAGTGAAAGCGCCTGCAGTTTCCCAGCGGGCGATATGTGCCCCCACCAGCCACAGCTCGCCGTCCCTCGGCTTTACATAGGCCTCATTAAGACTCACCCGTCCTGCCCGAATGGACTTTATTTCGGTACCGGTTAAAGCAACGCCGGCTTCCAGAACGTCCTCTATAATATAATTATGATAAGCCTTTCTGTTGGTAGCAATCTTTTTTGTTTCCATAAAAATATTCCCTTAAAAATACCCTTTTTATAATATAACACGAATGACACCCGGTTATCAGCGAATACTTTGAGGTTTTAAACCTGAAATTTTCTCTTTTTGGCTTAAACTAAAAACCCTTTTTCCGGTTTGAAAAAGCTTGTCTTAAAACAACTCATCCCTTAAAATGAGCGGGCACGGAGAGTAAGAATATGCGGATCGAAAACACAGGCACCACAGAACATATCGGCTCGGTTAAGATTTCGGGCACACGGCGCATGCTCGAACTGGACTCCGGTTCGGTTACTACTACGACCGCGCGTGGCAAGCCGGAAACAGAAAAGGTTTCCCTGGAGGCGATACGGAACATAGAGCAGCGCCTGGCTATAGTACTGCCCTGCAAAAATGAAGACCTGAAAGTTTTCGAGGGCGTGCTTTCCGGAATCCCCCACGATTGCCTGATGATAGTTATCTCCAACAGCTCCCGTGAAAGCATCGACAGCTTCAAGCGTGAGCAGGAAGTCCTCAGCCGGTTTTGCCATGACACCCAGCGCGAAGCGTTGATTCTGCACCAGAAAGACAGCTTCATTGCCCGGGCTCTTGAAGATTCCGGCTACCCGGAAATTCTGGATGACAAAGGCCTGGTTCGAAACGGCAAGAGCGAGGGAATGATACTGGGCATAATCATGGCAATTCTCAGCGGCAGGGAATATGTGGGCTTTATCGATACCGACAACTACATTCCCGGTGCTGTTCTTGAATACGTGAAGCATTATGCACTGGGTTTTAATATACTCCCTTCCCCGTACTCAATGGTAAGGATTCAGTGGCGCTACAAACCCAAAGTAAGCGGTGAGATATACTTCAAGCGCTGGGGGAGGGTGAGTGAAATTACCAACCGTTACTTTAACCACGCTATATCTGAAAGAAGTAATTTCGAAACCGATATAATCCGGACCGCCAACGCAGGCGAGCACGCCATGAGCCTTGACCTGGCATTGCGCCTGCACTACGCCACCGGTTACGGCGTTGAAACCCAGGAGCTTATATCCATCCTGGAACAATATGGCGGCATTTTGCCGGTCACAGACCGGGATGTTGCTGAAAAGGGGGTTGAAATTCTGCAGACCGAAACCATAAACCCCCACCTGCATAAGGAGAAGGGAGAAGAACACCTGCTAAAAGAGATGCTTCTGCCCAGCCTTTCGGTAATCTATCACAGCCCCCTGGCCGGGGAAACGACCCGGCAACTTATTACCCGGGAATTAACCGAGCAGGGCTGCATCAATGAAGGTGAGCTGGTGCCTGAAACACCTCTGATGCCACCCCCCATGAAACTGGACATGGAAAAATTCAAAGGGTCTCTTGAAGAGCGGCTGCCACTTTACTCGGTTCCTTCAGGGGTAATACTCACCAGCAAGGCGCCAGGTTTTACCCCTCCCCCCAGGCCTGAAGCACCGGTAAGGGTGTTATTTACGGATCTGGACGGGACCCTGCTTCACCCTGTTACATATTCCTATGTTGCTTGCCTGGATACACTGCGGTCATTGCAGGAGAAGGGAATACCCGTTGTTTTCTGTTCTGCCAAAACCCGGAGCGAACAGATGGCCTACCGTGAAGAACTGGGGGTCAAGGACCCTTTCATTGTTGAGAACGGCGGGGCCATTTACATCCCCAGAGACTATTTCAGATTTCCCTTTGCCTATGACTTTGAGTATGAAGACTACCTGGTAATAGAACTTGGCCTTCGTTTTAAGGAAATCAGCCTGCGCCTGGAAAAGGCAAGGCAGGAATCCGGGCTGCCCCTGACCGGTTTTGCCGACATGAGCATCGAAGAAGTAGCCCTTAAAACGGGCCTAAGCCTGAAGTCCGCCGAGATGGCCAAACAGCGCGAATTCAGTGAAACCCTGGTGCTTGAAGGTGACCGCCAGCAGGTTCAACAGGCGCTCAATGCTCTTAAAAACGCCGGCCTGGATTACGTTTTTGGCGGCAGGTTTTATGAAGCCATGGCCGGGAACGACAAAGGTAAGGCGGTCAAAATATTAACCGAACTTTACAAGCTCAATTACGGGGAGGTAGTTACCACCGGAATAGGCGACAGTGAAAACGACCAGCCCATGCTGGCAGAGGTTGACGAGCCATACCTTGTGCTAAAAGCCGACAAGCACTGGGCCGGGATTAAACTTCCACGGCTCAAAAAGATAAAGGCTGTAGGCCCGGAGGGGTGGAGCCGGGCGCTTAAAGACCTGGCAGTTTAAGGCTGCTCCGTGCTTTCAACATGCATATTTATGTATAATATTAAGCTATATTTATTTTGCTGGAGATTTTACTATGGCGAATGCGGTTCTTGTAATTGATATGCTCAAAGGGTTCCTTGAAGAAGGAAACCCCCTCTATTCGGGGCCGGAAGCACGCAAAATAATCCCGGCCACTGAAAAGCTGATTAAAGAGGAACTGGACAGGGGCTCCAAAGTGTTTTTCGTTGCCGACTCTCACGAAGAAAAGGATCTTGAATTCGAGATGTTTCCACCTCATTGCATCAAAGGCACTTCGGAAAGTGAAATCATCGAAGAACTGAGTAAATATCCGGGTGAAAGGATCAACAAGAAACGCTACAGTGCTTTTTACAATACTGACCTGGATGAAAAGCTGGCCGCTTTGAAACCCGAAAAAATAATAGTCTGCGGAGTTTGCAGCAATATCTGTGTACTCCACACGGTGGCAGACGCGCGCAACCGTGACTATAAAGTCGAGGTTCCCGTTGATTGTGTTGCTTCATTTGACAAAGAAGCACACCAGTGGGCGCTAAAACACATGCAGGCTATACTGGGTGCTGCGCTTACCCGCGGGGAGAATCAATAATGGCCGGATTTGAACCCTCAGAAGAAGTACTCAACGGCAAAACAGCCGATGTCTATTTTAAACGCACCGTAGAAATCTTGAAGGCTGAGGGCATAAACCCGGTGGCGGTTATGGAAGTTTTCCCCAACCGGCCGGGAATTCTTTGTGGCATCAAGGAAGCCCTGGCCCTTCTGGAAAAAGTCCTGCCCCGGGATAAAAGCGAGGTATGGGCTTTGAGCGAAGGTGATTCCATGGCTTCCAAAGAGGTTGCCCTCCGCATCAAAGCTCCCTATCAGAGTTACGGACTGTATGAAACAGCCATGTGTGGCATGCTGGCACAATCGAGCGGCTGGGCTACTGCTGCCAGAGAATGTGTCGATGCTGCCGGCAAGATCCCGGTAACCAGTTTTGGGGCGCGACATGTACACCCGAGCGTAGCCGGGATAATGGATTATGCCGCCATAACCGGCGGCTGCAACAATTGTTCCAGTATAGCCGGTGCAGAACTTGCCGGCACAGAGCCGGCAGGCACCATGCCACATTCCCTGATACTGATTATGGGAGATACCGTAATGGCAACACTGGCCTTTGACCGGAACATGCCTCCGAGCATACCCAGGGTTTCGCTTGTGGATACTTTTAAAGATGAAGCTGAAGAAAGTTTAAGGGTTGCCCAAGCCATGGGACAACAACTTGCCAGCGTCCGCCTGGATACTCCTTCCGAGAGAGGCAGGGTAACGGCGGCCCTGGTCAAAGAAGTAAGGGCAAGGCTCGACCAGGCAGGCTTCGGCCATGTTAAGATATTTGTCAGCGGCGGGCTTGATGCCGAACGAATCCGGTGGTTTGTAGATTCCGGGGCACAGGTAGACAGCTTTGGAGTGGGAAGTTATATTTCTGGAGCCAGGCCGATTGATTTTACCGCCGATATTCACGAGATTAACGGTTCACCCATTGCCAAGCGCGGGCGCATTCCGGGAATAACAAACAACCCGCGCCTGCAAAGAATTATATAAAGCCGGGCTTTGACCGACGCTTTTAACCCGGATTGTTATTTGAGCCGCATTTTATTTATAATGGGGCGTTTTAAATTACAAGGGGAGCATTGCACTTGATTATTGCAGCCATAGTTGGCATGGCCGGCGCCGGAAAATCGGAAGCGGCCGGTATTTTTGAAAAACATGGTTTCAAACGAATACGCTTCGGCGACATCACCGATATTGAAATAAAAAAACGGGGGCTTGCCTTAAATGAAGAAAACGAGCGAGCCACCCGTGAAGCACTGCGTGCTGAACATGGCATGGCAGCATACGCCATATTAAACCGGCCCAGAATTGATGAATCCCTTTCAAAAAACCCGGTGGTAATAGACGGGCTTTACTCGTGGGAAGAATACAAAAGCCTCAGGGAATACTACGGTTCCAGGCTGGTAACGGTTTCCATTCTGGCCTCACCGGCTACCCGGCAACACCGCCTGAACTCGCGAAAAGTCCGCCCTTTGACCCCATCAGAAGCTCTCAGCCGTGACTCAAGCGAGATAGAAAACTTAAACAAGGGCGGCCCTATCGCCATGGCCGATTATAATATTATAAATGAAAACTCCCTTTCAGACCTGTGTATATACCTGGAACAAATTATTCAAAAAATGGGGGCTGCCAGATGAACCGGCCGGGGCTTGACGAATACTTTTTGAAACTGGCTGCTGTAGTCGCCGAGCGTTCTACATGCTGCCGGCGCCACGTAGGCGCAGTTGCAGTGCGAAAAAAACACATACTGGTTACCGGCTATAACGGTGCCCCCGCAGGTTCGACAGACTGTCTTTCCCTTGGTTGCCTTAGAAACGAGCAAAACATTCCATCCGGGCAGCGCCACGAAGTATGCCGTGCCATTCATGCCGAACAAAATGCCATAATCCAGGCAGCACTGCACGGCGTCAGCCTTGAAGGTGCTACCCTTTATTCCACCCATTCCCCCTGCGTGCTTTGCGCCAAAATGCTGGTTAATGCCCGCATTAAAAGCTATGTCAGCTACGGGCAATATAGTGACAATACTTTTATACACCTTTTTAAGGAAGCCGGAATAGAATACCGCCAGGCAGGCAGGCCACCGGATAATATTACTTTCCTGGATTAAAAATAAGTCGGGTGCAAAATATGGGCAATAAATACGCCAGAGTCATAGTAAACCCGGTAGCCGGTGGCGGCGCTACCGGCAAGAAGTGGCCGGAGATTAAAAGGCAGCTTGAGATTAAAGGGGTTGATTTTGATTTTGAATTGACCACCGGCAAAGGCCACGCAGGACAGATAGCGTTTGACGCTACCAATAAAAGATACAGTTTCATTATTGCCGTCGGCGGGGATGGCACCGTAAACGAAGTGGCCAACGGCATTCTTTCCTCACCGAACCGCAATCACGCCACCCTCGGGGTAATTAACACCGGAACCGGAAGCGACTATATCAGAACTGTCGGCACCCCCAGAGACTACCTCGCCGCATGTAACTTCCTGGAACGAAAAGAGCGCTTCCTGATCGATGTAGGAGTCGTCAATTATTACAAAAATGGAAAAAAGGAGCGCCGCTTCTTTGTTAACTATGCCGGAACCGGTTTCGATGCTGAAGTGGCAGAAGCCACCAACCGCATGCCCAAGCCCAAATTTATAAGCTCCACAATACCCTACGTAATTTCCCTTCTAAAAACCCTTATCAGCTACCGGAATAAAACCGTCAAACTTTCATTGGATAATAATAAAGCCCGGCAGGGGCGCCTGCTCAGCGTAATAATTGCCAACGGACGCTTTATCGGCGGCGGCATGAAGATCGCTCCCGAAGCAGAACTCGATGACGGCAAGCTGGACGTGGTTATTATCAACAATGTTGGCAAGTTTGAACTGCTAAGAGCCTTCCCGAGGATATATTCAGGCACTCATACCACCCACCCGAAGGTGGATATCCAGCATGGATGCCACATAGAAGTCGAATCTGTAGAGCGAATGCCTGTGTGCGCCGATGGAGAGCTTCTGGGTGAGTGTCCGGCTACTTTTGATATCATCCCTCAGGCGCTTGCCGTTGCCCGTTAAGACAGGTTAGTCCATGTTTTCCCGCTGATAAGCACCCCGGTAACCATCGGTTTGACCTTCAACCAGAAGGAAGACCAGCTGCACCACCCTTGCGTTACGCTCTACTGAGAAACCCGAGGGGTTAAGAACAGTAAGCATAGATTGAGCCCTTCCGGTATACCCCGGGTCCCAGACAGCGGTATTGACGGTAACGCCACTGCGCAGCAAACTGCTCCTGGGGAATGCCAGAGCCATCAGATTCAGGGGCAGGCTTACGATTTCGTTATAAGTCAGCAGGTACGCCCCTGGAGCCAGGTACAGCTGATTGCCTGAATCAAACTCCATGGCACCAAGCTCCGAGATGCGACGGCTGGCGTTGTCGCAGGTGATTTTGCCGGCACTGCTGAAAGCATTTACTTCTCTAAGGGTGAGGTCAAATCCAGAAGGCTGCAACTGGGCTTCAAGGTCAATATAGCCGGAAACCACCGGCGGTTCTTTCTTCATCAATTCTTTTATTTGAGCCGAAGAAAATGCTGTCATAAGCCCTCCGAAATTTAATGTTTACAGTTGATACTTTAATCCGGACAGGCGTTCGGAGTCAAAAATATCGCTGGAGTGTTGACCCACGGCCTTCTTATAGCTAAACTCTATTACAAAACCGGGCGAGGACGAACAAATGAAACTGGTAAATACAGCCCAAATGATCGAAATAGAACAGGCCTCAGAGCACCTCGGCGTATCTACCCGCCAGCTTATGGAAAACGCCGGATGGGCAATTGCCGAACATACCAGCCAGATTGCCGGAGACATCAGGCACAGGCGCATTCTTTTTCTCATCGGCCCGGGTAATAACGGCGGTGATGGACTGGTGGCCGCCAGACACCTTGCAAACCAGGGCGCCATGGTAGAAATTATCATGCCGGTTGCAAACCCGGCCAATGAAGACAACTACCGCAAAGCAACCGATGCCGGAGTGATTGGCCTCGACCCCGGAAAATGGTATGAAGCCATCAACGGGGCGTCTATAATCCTGGATGGCTTTTTCGGGACCGGCAGGAGCAGGACAATTGGTGAGCCCTTCAAGCAAATTCTGGAAACAGCAGGGGCTTTAAAAAGAAAGAGAATGCCGCCGGTAATTTTGGCCATCGACATTGCTTCCGGCCTGGACAGCGATACCGGAGAAGCAGACCCGCATACTTTGCCCGCCGACTATACCCTGACACTGGGCTACCCCAAAACAGGTCTATTTAATAGCCATACAGCCATAGCCCTGTCCGGTGAAATCCGGGTGCTTGATATCGGAATACCCCCAAACCTGGCTGAGAATATATCAAGCGAAATCATTGACGAAAGATGGGCAGCCGGCGCACTGCCCGAGCGCCCGCGCTACGCTCACAAGGGCACATTCGGCAAGGCCATGGTGGTAGCCGGCTCCCCAAACTACACCGGAGCGGCTTTCCTGGCTTCAGCTGCAGCCATGAGAACCGGTGCCGGGCTGGTTACCCTGGCCATTCCCCGAAGCCTGCAGATGGCTGTTGCCTGCCGCCAGAGCGAAATAACATTCCTGCCACTTCAGGAGGAAGCGCCCGGCCAGGTGAGCATTAATGCCGCAGAGGAAATAAAATCCGCCATTGAAGGCTGCAACGTACTGCTGGTTGGTTGCGGCCTTGGCCAGAAAGAAGAAACCGCAACCATGATCAAATCGCTGCTTTTCGACAGCCAAAGGCCACTGCCCCGGACAGTAATTGATGCCGATGGTTTAAACATACTGGCAAATGTTACGCAATGGCAAAGTAAAATCCAGCCCGGATGCATACTTACACCTCATCCGGGTGAAATGAGCCGGCTTTGTAAATTGAGCGTTTCCGAGATCCAATCCGACCGAATCGGAACCGCCGGCAGAGCAGCCCGGAACTGGAACCAGGTAGTGGTGCTCAAAGGGGCCTGCACCGTGATTGCCAGCCCGGATGGACGCATATGGATAAACCCGTTCTCAAGCCCGGTGCTGGCATCTGCAGGTACAGGTGACGTACTGGCCGGGGTTATTACCGGGCTAATAGCCCAGAATCTGGCTCCATTCGAAGCCGCCTGCCTGGGAGTTTACCTGCATGCCGGTGCCGGTTGTAAGGTGGAGCAGGAAGCAGGAAGGGCCGGAGCCCTCGCCTCCGACCTGCTGGAACGCCTGCCGCGGGTGATTAAAAATTTAAACCAAATGAGGTACAATTAACCCATGCTGCTGGCTGTAGATATCGGCAATACCGAAACTACCTGGGGCCTGTTCGAGGGTGATACACTGAAAGCCCGCTGGAGCACGGCTACGGTAATCAACCGCTCTGTGGATGATTACCGCATAGTTTTTTCAAACCTGCTTGAGGACAGGGGTTTTTCTACACACGATATAAGCCGGTCAGTCATGTGCAGTGTAGTCCCGCCACTGAGTGTGGTTTTCGAAGAAATGCTCAAGCAGAAGATTGGTACGAGCCCGCTGGTTGTTGAAGCCGGCATTAAGACCGGCGTAAGGATACGCATGGACAATCCCCGCGAAGTGGGTGCAGACCGCATAGTAGATGCCCTTGCCGCTCATACGCTTTATCGCGGGGCGGTTATTATTGTGGACATGGGGACGGCAACCACGTTTGACACCGTTTCCGCAGAAGGTGACTACCTGGGTGGAGCCATTGCACCGGGGTTAAAAACAAGCATTGAGTCCCTTTATACGCGAACTGCAGTCCTGCCCCGGATTGAACTGGCAAGGCCTGAGAAAGTCATCGGCACCAATACCATAAGCGCCATGCAGTCCGGATTCATTTTCGGATATGTAGAGCTGATAGAAGGCATGGTAAAACGCATAAAAAAAGAACTGGGCAGCCCGGCAACGGTCGTGGCTACCGGAGGCTTGGCGCATATCATAGCAAACGAAACCGATATAATAGATACCATAAACCCGGACCTTACTTTAATCGGGCTGAAAACCGTTTACCAGCTTAACCGAAAAGCAAAGGGGTAAGGGTACTCCGGGAATAATCAATAAGGAAGGCAAACAATGCTCCAGGGGAAAAACATAATACTGGGCATCACCGGCAGTATCGCCGCCTACAAAGGGGCTGACATCGCCTCGAAGCTTACTCAGGAAGGTGCCCTGGTAACAGTAGTAATGACCGATTCTGCCACCAGGTTTGTCGCTCCGCTCACATATGAAAGCATAACCGGCCGGCCGGTTATCACCAGCCTGTGGCAGGAAAGCCCGGGCATTAACCACATAACACTGGCCGAACAGGCCGACATGGTGCTTATCGCCCCGGCTACCGCCAGTATAATTGCCAAAACAGCCGGTGGCCTGGCCGATGACCTGCTTTCCTGCCTGGTTCTGGCAACAAAAGCCCCGGTTGTGATTGCACCTGCCATGCATGCAGCCATGTATGAAAACAGCTTCACGCAGCAGAATATAAGCCGGCTCAAGAAGCACGGCTTTTATTTCATTGAACCGGGAGAGGGCAGGCTGGCTTCAGGTGGATACGGTAAAGGCAGGCTGACTGATACGGAAACGATACTGGGAACGGTGAAATGGCTGGCGGGTAAAGACGGAGACATGTCGGGAACAAAGATGGTAATTTCTGCGGGTGGAACCCGGGAACCTCTGGACCCGGTGCGCTATATTGGCAACTACTCTTCTGGCAAGACAGGCTACCACCTTGCCAGGGCTGCCAGGAACAGGGGAGCCAGCGTAAAGCTGATTACCACCGCTGATTTTCCGGACGAATGCGTGGGTATAGAAGTTGAAAAAGTTAAGACCGCTGAAGAATTGCTGAGAAGTATAAAGGATTCGGTAGCAGGGTCGGATTGCCTGATAATGGCTGCTGCTGTGGCAGACTTTAAGCCCGAGACGGCCAGGCCTGCAAAAATTAAAAAAACTTCCACTTCCCTGGAAATTAAACTGGTGCCCGCCCCAGACATACTCTCGGAAGTCAAGGGGGAATTCCTGCGCATTGGCTTTGCGGCTGAAACGGAAAACCTGGAAGACAATGCCAGAGTCAAACTTGCCAGCAAGGAACTGGATATGATCGTAGCCAACGACATAACCGGAGAAGGTGCGGGCTTTGGCTCTGACTACAACCGGGCTTTATTAATATACCGCAACGGCAGCACCGAAGAACTGCCGTTGATGCCTAAAAGCCAGATGGCTGAAAAGATACTTGACGCAATTAATAAACTGAGAGCAGGCTAAAGAAACATATTCTGGCAGGCAAAACCCCGGGTCATAACAAACGACGGTATAGATGTCTTGCAGCCCCCTTGCATTGCAGGGTGCAACAGGCAAGCCTTAACATGTAAAATATTTCTTTAATATTAAATACCAGGAAAGCAAGGAATAAAATTGATGAGCGAAAAACAACCCCGGGAAATGCCCAAAGCCTATAATCCTGCAGAAAGCGAAGACCGCTGGTACCAGTACTGGCTGGAAAAAGGCTATTTCAAACCTGTGATCGATCCCGGCAAAAAGCCTTTCACCATCATCATGCCACCCCCCAATGTTACCGGCGAACTACACGTCGGCCACGCGTTGACGGCAACGCTGCAGGATATCATGATACGCTGGCACCGCATGCGAGGTGAACCTGCACTATGGCTACCGGGGGTCGACCATGCCGGAATTGCTACCCAGGTAATGGTGGAGAAGCTCCTTGCCAGAGAAGGGATAGACCGCCACGAAATTGGCAGGGAAGAGTTTCTAAGGCGAACCTGGGAATGGGTGGAGCGCTACAGGGGAGTGATTACCAACCAGCACACACGGCTGGGCGTTTCATGCGACTGGTCCCGCGAGGTGTTTACCCTGGACCCGGGCCCCAGCAAAGCGGTAAGGACTACCTTCGTTAATCTTTACAACGAAGGGCTGATATACCGGGGTGAACGTATAACCAACTGGTGCCCGCGTTGCGCTACTGCCCTGAGCGACCTTGAGGTAAACCACAAAGAACTGAACGGCAACCTGTACTACATCCGCTACCCTGTAAAAAATGAGCCCGGTTCCTGGGTGGTAGTAGCTACTACCCGGCCGGAGACCATGCTTGGCGATTCATGCGTGGCCATCCACCCCGAAGATAAAAAGCACAATTGCTTTGCCGGAAAAGAGCTGGTTCTGCCACTGCTCGAAAGGATTATACCGGTAGTAATTGATGACGAGGTATCGGCTGAATTCGGGACGGGCGCGGTAAAAGTGACGCCTGCACATGACCCGCTCGACTTTGAAATCGGCCAGCGCCACAACCTGCCGGTAATAAACATTTTAAACCTGAACGCCACTCTGAACCAGAACGCCGGACGGTTTGAAGGGCTGGACAGGTTTGAAGGGCGCAAGCAGGTTGTTGAAGAATTGAAAAAAGAAGAGCTACTGGAAAAAGTTGAGCCCTATTCTCACTCAGTTGGACACTGCCAGAGATGCTCAACGGTAATAGAACCCATTGTATCCAAACAATGGTTCGTAAATATGAAACCTCTGGCTGAACCGGCCATCGAGGTAGTTCAAAACGGGCGTATTTCCATAATACCGGAAAGGTTTAACAAGGTTTACCTGAACTGGATGCAAAATATCAGGGACTGGTGCATCAGCCGGCAGCTCTGGTGGGGGCACCGAATACCGGTGTGGTACTGCCAGGATTGTAATAATGTAATTGCCAGTATTGAAGATGCTTCTCTATGCCCCGCATGCAACTCAACAAACCTCGAGCAGGACCCGGATGTTTTAGACACGTGGTTTTCCTCTGCCCTCTGGCCCCATTCAACACTGGGGTGGCCGGAAGAAACCGGGGACTTCAAATATTTTTACCCCACCACTGTCATGGAAACAGCCTACGACATTCTGTTTTTCTGGGTAGCCCGCATGATCATGATGGGACTGAAGAATACCGGGGACATTCCCTTTAAGGTGGTCTACCTGCATGGCCTTATCCGCGATGAAAAGGGCGAAAAAATGAGCAAAACCCGGGGCAACTCTATCGACCCGCAAGAAGTAGTTGAAGAATACGGAGCGTGCGCGCTTCGGTTTGCCGTATCTACTGGAACCTCTCCGGGTAACGACACCAAGTTAAGCACCAACAAATTAGAAGCAGGCAGAAACTTCGCCAACAAACTGTGGAACGCCACCCGTTTTATAGTTAGAAACACCAACCAGTTACAGGCCCTGCCTGAAATCGAACGTGGCGCAATGCCGGCTGAAGACCGCTGGATAATCAGCCGGCTGAACCGGGTAATATCAAAT
>PUOQ01000024.1 GCA_003552785.1 Dehalococcoidia bacterium | reverse complement strand
TTACTTCAACAGTCAATGATCCCGGAGCTACATCGACAATCTTTGCCCTGAATATGTCAACAATCTGGATTATCTCGCTCCTGGTGGTTGAATTAGCGTGCACTTTAATCAAAGCAAGCTCCCTGGTAATTGTATCACGGTTAGTAATATCGGTAACTTTAACTATATCTACATTCTTTTCCAGCTGTTTTCTTACCTGTTCAACCTGTACATTTGAACCATCAACAACAATCGTTACCCGTGATATATTTTGCTTTTCACTGTGACCGACGGCAATACTGTCCATATTAAAACCCCGGCGCCTGAAAAGGCTGGAAATGCGGTTAAAGACACCGGGTTTATCTATTACAAGAGCTACTATGGTGTGTTTTTGCGTGGCCATGACATCACCTCTTTCCTGGGAGCCTCCATTACTTCAGCAAGGCTGGCACCGGGAGGCACCATCGGATAAACATTTTCTTCCGGATCAACAACAAAATTTAACAGAAAACACCCCGGGTGCTCCAACGCCCGCTGGATCGATGGTTCTACATCTTCTCTTCGTGTCACGTTTATTGCCGGAATAGAATAAGCTTCTGCAATTTTTACAAAATCCGGACAACCCAGAGGCGTTGCCATGTAACGCTTGCCATAAAACAGTTCCTGCCACTGTCTTACCATTCCGAGATAGCCGTTGTTCATGATGGCAATTTTTACAGGAAGCTTCTCCTGGACGATTGTTGCCAGCTCTTGCATCGTCATCTGAAAACCACCGTCACCGGCTATGCACCAGACAGCATCATCCGGCCGGCCTACAGCCGCGCCCATCGCTGCTGGTAACTCAAAACCCATTGTGCCCAATCCACCGGAGGTTATCAGAGTATTGGGGCGGTCAAAAGTATAATACTGGGCTGCCCACATTTGATGCTGGCCAACACCGGTAACCACGGTTGCATCACCACCGGTCGCTTCATAAATCTTTCGTATGACATATTGGGGAAGAATTTTTTCACTTTCTGATATTACCAGCGCTGGATGTTTGGCCTTGATTTCTTCCAATTGCTTTAACCAATCAGAATTTTGTTTGACCTCAATATACTTATTCAATTCCTTTAAAACATTTTTAACATCACCAACGATGGGTACATCAACTTTTACATTTTTGCCTATTTCAGCCGGATCAATATCAATATGGATAACCCTGGCATTGGGAGCAAATCCGTTTACCCGCGATGTTGCACGATCGTCAAAACGCATACCTATAGCGATGATCAAATCACAGGCGTCGACGGCAAGATTAGAATGAGCCAGGCCATGCATTCCCAGCCACCCATAAGACAAAATATGTGAACCCGGAAAACTGCTTATACCGAGTAACGTAGTTATGACCGGCGTTTGCGTTTTTTCGGCAAGATCTTTGAGTTCATCATAAGCATCAGATATTATTACCCCATGACCGGCTATAATTACCGGCTTTGAAGCTTCTCCAATTAACCTGGCTGCCTTTTTCAACTGCGACGGATGCCCTTGAATGGTTGGTTTATAACCTGGCAATACCAGCTTCACTGAATAATCAAACTCGGCTGTCTCAACCTGAACATCCTTTGGTATATCTATGAGCACCGGTCCAGGCCTCCCGGTACGAGCAATATAGAAAGCTTCCTTGACAGTCTGGGCTACATATTTTGGATCGTTAACCATGTAATTATGCTTGGTTATTGGCAAGGTTATACCTGTAATATCAATTTCCTGGAAAGCATCTTTACCAATAAATGGCCTGGGAACCTGACCTGTAACAGCGATAACGGGTGTTGAGTCCAGATAAGCATCCGCTATCCCGGTTACCAGATTGGTAGCACCTGGGCCAGATGTAGCAAAGCAAACACCTGGCTTCCCGGTAACACGTGCATACCCGGCAGCAGCATGGGCCGCTGCCTGCTCATGCCTGACCAGGATGTGTTTTATTTGAGGGTATTGAGTCAATGTATCATAAAGAGGCAGTATCGAGCCTCCCAGGATCCCGAATACTACATCGACCCCTTCTTTAATCAGGCTTTCGCACAAGATTTGAGATCCAGTCATTTTCATGAGGTTTACCTTCTAATCTATATGTCTATTCTTTATAAACGGCCCCGGTGCTGGCAGAAGTAACATTCCTGGCATACCGCCTTAAAAACCCGCTGGTGTCCGGAATATATTCCGCCAAACCTTTGAGCCGGTTCTGAATTTCTTCATCTTCAAGTTCTGCATTTATAGAGTACCGTGAAATATCAATAGTTATGAAATCGCCGTCTCTAACTGCTCTGATGGGGCCATTTCCAGCAGCCTCGGGCGATACATGGCCGATTGCAGCACCGCGGGTAGCACCCGAAAAACGGCCGTCAGTGATAAGAGCAACGTCCTTATCTCTTCCCGTTCCACTTAATAGTGACGTGGGAGTCAGCATTTCACGCATCCCTGGCCCCCCTTTCGGACCTTCAAACCGAATAATAAGAACCTCTCCAGACTTGATGTTATCGTCTATAATCGCTTGTGTTGCCTGCTCCTCGCTATCAAAAACTCTTGCAGGCCCCCGATGTCTCATCATCTCAGGTGCTACTGCTGACCTTTTTACAACCGCCCCCTCAGGTGCAATATTGCCAAAAAGAATTGCAAGCCCACCTTTGGATGCATGAGCATTTTCAGGTGTACGAATCACCTCGCTATCCAGAACTTCTGCGTGCTGAATAATTTCTCCAATGTTTTGCCCGTTTACAGACAGTTGATCGGTAAAAAGCAGATCCTTTAAATTTTTCATTACCGCGGGTATGCCGCCAGCCCGATCCAGGTCCTCAATATGATAATCTCCTGCAGGCCTGAGTTTGCAGAGACAGGGAGTTACCTCGCTTATTTCATTTATGTTCTCAAGTGGATAATCAACTCCGGCTTCCCTGGCCAGAGCCAGCAAATGAAGGACTGAGTTAGTGGAACCACCTAAAGCCATGTCAACCATAAATGCGTTATTTATTGCCTGTTTATTTATAATGCTTCGAGGTCGTAAATCCTCTTTGACCACACTCATGACCCGCCTGCCAGCCTGCAAACCCAATTCACCCCTGCGAGCGTCAACAGCAGGAATGGTGCCATTCCCAGGCATGGCCAGACCGAGTGCCTCGGTAATGCAATTCATGGTGTTGGCGGTAAACATGCCGGCACAACTTCCACACCCTGGACAGGCTTCCTTCTCCAGCAATGCAAGGTCCTCGGCGCTCATTTCGCCCCGGTTTACCTTGCCTACTGCTTCAAATACATTACTTAAATCAACCGAAATCTTTTCTTTGCCTCTGTTCAATTTACCAGCAAGCATTGGTCCGCCGCTTATAAAAATACAGGGTATATCCAACCTTACTGCGGCCATAAGCATTCCAGGTATTACCTTGTCGCAGTTGGGTATAAAAACCAGTCCGTCAAATGCGTGTGCCCTTGCCATTATCTCTACAGAATCGCATATTAGCTCCCGAGAAGGCAGGCTGTATTTCATTCCCGGATGATTCATGGCAATACCATCGCATACAGCTATGGTGTTAAACTCAAAAGGAACTCCCCCTGCTTTTTTAACACCGTCTTTAACCGAAGCTGCCAGCCGGTTTAAATGTTTATGCCCCGGCACTATCTCCGCAAAACTGTTTACAATACCTATAAAAGGTTTTTCCATATCGCCATTGCTCACACCAAGCGCGTGCAACAACGAACGATGAGGGGCTCTTCCAACACCTTTTTTTATGACGTCGCTAAGCATATATACCAACTCCGGAATGGCAAATTAAAAACCCGCCCTTTGGAAGGACGGCCGATAAGACAAATCCCCCTGCCGTATGTGTGCCCTAAAATAGCACGATGTCTGCGCCAATGTCAAGAATAGCACACTCTAAAATGCACCAAAACAATCGTATAATGTCAACCTGCCATAATAGAGCATTGAGGTCCTAACCATTTTCTATCAGGGAAATCTTTTCAACCCTGCGCTGGTGCCGGCCACCTTCAAATGGAGTAACCAGAAAAACATCGACAATTTCATCTAATGGCTCGGTGGCTACATCTCCCCCCAGGCAGAGTATGTTGGCGTCATTATGCTGCCTGGCACGCCTGGCACAAAAAACACTGTAACATGCAGCAGCTCGTATTCCTTTAACCTTGTTGGCAGCTATACATACACCAATACCCGTTCCGCAAATAAGAATGCCTCTGTCGTACTCGCCACCAGATACCGTCCTGCCTACAGTGCCCGCAACTTCCGGATAATCGATAGATTCTTCGCTCCAAACACCAAAATCTTTATACTCGTAGCCTTTACTTTCAAGAATTTTTATAACCTCTGATTTTACAACATATCCCCTGTGGTCACTGCCTATAGCAATATTCACTTAATTCGCTCCTTTCTTTTCAAGGATTACGTGCTTTTCTATGCTTTTTTGCGAAATAGCTCCTTCCCGCAAAATATTTGCATTGCCACCAGAAACATCCACCACGGTGGATTCGACTCCTCCCCGAGCTTTTCCCCCATCTATAATATAGTCAACCCTTTGACCTAATTCAGAAAAAGCTTGCCGGGCTGTTTTTGCGCTCTCCCTGCCTGCAATATTGGCGCTGGTCGCGCATATGGCCTTGCCGGACAGGAGAGAAATCCTTTTGGGAGTGTAATGGTCAGGAACTCTTATTGCCACTGTATTTTTACCTCCCGTTATAAAATCAGCCACGCTGATGGATCGTTTAAATACCAGCGTCAAAGCTCCTGGCCAAAAAGCATTGATCAACTTTTTTGCCACCTCTGGAATACAATCTACAAGCGTGTCTAATTGGGCTGTACTACCTATAATAAGCGGCAAAGCCTTAATGTTTTGCCTTTCCTTTATGGAATAAATGCGATTTACAGCGCTTTCATCATCATAAAAAGCACCGATCCCATAAACAGTATCGGTTGGATAGACAATAACTCCACCGGAGACAAGGACTTTGACAGCCTCTAATATCTGCTCCTCGACTGGCTTACACAACATTTGCTCCATCCAAAAACCTGTCACTGTTGTTTAACTTGACGCTAGTATATCATAATGATAATCTTTCACTAAAAGGTTACAGCTTATGAGTCAAGAATCCCGAAAACCATCGAATGATGATACATACCGCGTATCAACCAGCGGTGATATAGAAGTATCAACCTATCTTGAGATTGCTAAAGAAATTTCCGGCCATCAGCCTTTATCTACTCCATCCGTAACACCAGATAAACAAGAAACTGTTATTATTGTTGACTTTGGCTCTCAGTACAGCCTGCTGATTGCACGCCGCGTTCGCGAATTAAATGTATACTGCGAGCTTGTAAGCCACGATACCCCCTGGGAGAAAATCTCTCACCTTAATCCCAGGGGTTTTATTCTATCTGGAGGACCCGGAAGTGTTTACACTGAAGGTGCCCCTCTCGCTCCATCGTATGTTTTTTCAACAAAATTGCCGGTGCTGGGCATTTGTTATGGCCAGCAAGCACTAACCTACCAGCTTGGCGGCCAGGTTGAACCCGGCCAAATCAAGGAGTATGGACACTCTATCTTAAATATCAGTAACCTGCATTCCCCCCTCTTTAATGATATGCCTGAATCTTCCCCTGTCTGGATGAGCCACGGCGACAGGGTTGTTGAATTGCCACCAGGTTTTTCTGCACTTGCCTATACTGAAAACTCTCCTATGGCAGTTATGGGAAATAATGACATGATTTTCGGTTTACAGTTTCATCCTGAAGTAGCGCATACGCCCTACGGCAAGACCATCCTTAAAAATTTCCTTTACAATATATGCGGTTGCCATGGCAACTGGACTACTGTAAATTTTATTAATCAATCGATATCCAACATCCAGAAAGAGGTGGCCGATGGCAAGGTCATCAGCGCTATCAGTGGCGGAGTTGATTCCTCAGTTGTGACCACGCTCATTCATCGTGCCATTGGCGACCAGCTTTCATGTATTTTTGTGAACAATGGATTGCTCAGACGCCAGGAAGCCGAACGCACCCTCAAAGTTTTTCAACAAAACATGGGAATGCGCATCAATTATCTTGATTCTTCACACAGGTTTCTTGAAAGCCTTAAAGGTGTAACCGATCCCGAGCAAAAACGTAAAACAATCGGAAGGGAATTTATAAATATATTTGAAGAAGAGGCAAAAAAACAGGGGAAGGTTGATTTCCTGGCTCAAGGAACACTATACCCTGACGTAATTGAAAGCGACTCTTCGGGCAGTAAAGCCTCGGTAAAAATAAAGACCCATCATAATGTTGGAGGCCTGCCTACAAATATGACCTTCAAACTGCTTGAACCACTGCGCTTCCTGTTCAAAGATGAAGTCCGCAAGGTAGGGCTTGAACTTGGCCTGCCGGAAGAAATGATCTGGCGCCAGCCATTCCCGGGTCCGGGGCTGGCAATACGTATTATAGGCGAAGTCACAAAAGAGAAGCTCGAAATACTAAGAAGTGCTGACTGGATTGTCATGAATGAGATTAAAAAAGCCAAGCTTTACAATGAAATCTGGCAAAGTTTTGCCATACTTACCGATGTCAGGAGCGTAGGGGTAATGGGTGATTATCGCACCTATGGATACCTGGTTGCACTAAGAGCAGTCACCAGCATCGACGCAATGACTGCGGACTGGTCAAGGCTCCCATATGATCTGCTTGCCGCCATTTCCAACCGCATCGTCAACGAAGTAGACGGTGTAAACCGGGTAGTTTATGATATAACTTCTAAACCGCCGGGTACTATTGAGTGGGAATAACCCAATGAACATACTGGTTATCGGTAGCGGCGCCAGAGAACATGCCATTGCATGGAAGCTTGCTCAAAGTCCAAGAGTAAACAAAATTTACACTGCGCCCGGAAATGCTGGCACCGCATCTATTGCCGAGAATCTACCCATTGAAGCCTCTGATATTCAGGGTCTGGTACAGGCAGCTATTAATTATAATGCAGACCTGACGGTTGTAGGTCCTGAGGCACCCCTGGCAGCTGGAATTGTCGACCATTTTGTAATACGCGGCATGCAAATATTCGGCCCGGTACGTGCCGCTGCACAAATAGAATCCAGCAAAGCTTTTTCCAAAGACTTCATGCAGCGCCATAAAATACCGGCTGCTTTTTCAAAGACTTTTTCAGATTACAATGAGGCCTGCAGTTATGTTGAGTTGCAGCGATTCCCCCTTGTTATCAAGGCAGACGGTCTGTCACAGGGTAAAGGGGTTATGATTTGCGCCAATTTAAATGAAGCAAAGAATACCCTGAAATACATCATGCAGGACAAAGCATTTGGTGATGCCGGCAATTCAATAATTGTCGAGGAAATGCTTGCTGGCCGGGAGTTAAGTGCGTTCTCATTTGCTGATGCACATTATGCATCTTCGATTGCTACCGCATGTGACTATAAGCGAATATATGATGGCGGCTTCGGTCCCAATACCGGCGGAATGGGTAGTTACAGCCCGCCTGAATTCTATACTCCCCAGATGGGGCAACAAATTTATGATACCATTGTAAAGCCTGTCATAAAGGAATTGCATGACGAACACCGTCCATATAAAGGTATGCTTTACAGTGGCTTGATGCTTACCGATGATGGTCCAAAGGTGCTTGAATTCAATGCCCGTTTTGGTGACCCTGAAACGCAGGTTATACTGCCAAGACTAAACAGCGACCTTCTGGAAATAATGCTTTCAGTTTCCAATAATCGACTGCAGCAACTCGAAATAGATTGGGCACTGGAAGCATGCGTAGGTGTAGTAATGGCGTCTGGTGGTTACCCGGGTAAATACCAAACCGGATACCCCATTAGTGGATTAGAAGAAGTAGATAATGATATTATGGTTTTTCATTCAGGTACTTCAATGGATGACGAGGGAAATGTCCTTACCAGTGGAGGCCGCGTCCTAACCGTAGCAGCCACTGGTGCTACACTTGGCGATGCCCGGGAAAAAGTGTATGACAATATCAAGAAAATACATTTTAAAGACTGTTATTATCGCAAAGATATTGCCCTTATTTGACTCAATCAATACTAAATTAAAGAAAGAGGTTTATTTTAATGCCAAAAGTTGCCATCGTTATGGGTTCCAAGTCCGACTCAGAAGTTATGCAGGCCACCAGCGAAGTACTTGAAAAGTTCAATATCACGTCCGAAACTTTTGTTATCTCGGCCCACCGCAACCCCGAAAAAGCAAGTCGCTTCGGGATCGAAGCCCGGGAAAAGGGGTTTGAAATAATTATTGCAGCTGCCGGATATGCCGCCCACCTGCCCGGTGTAATGGCTTCCTGGACCACTTTACCCGTTATAGGTGTTCCTCTAGCCTCAAGTGATCTAAAAGGCCTCGATTCATTATATGCAATTGTGCAAATGCCTGCAGGTATTCCGGTTGCTACCGTTACGGTAGGGAAAGCAGGCGCCAAAAATGCCGGGTTCCTGGCGGCTCAAATTTTGGCGTTAAAGTACCCAGAAATCAATAAAGCATGCCAACAGTATCGCGCTGAACTCGCTGGCTCTTAACCATATTTAAGGAGTATTTAATGATAGAAAGATACTGCCGACCGAGAATGAAGCAGGTTTGGAGCGAGGCAAATAAATACGATAAATGGCTGGATGTTGAAATTGCCGCTTGCGAAGCATGGGCCGAAATTGGCCGTATACCCCGAAATGCTATCCCAAAAATAAAAATGGCCCGTTGTGACCTGAATAGAATGGCTGAAATTCTACAGGAAACCCACCATGATATGACAGCGTTTTTAGGGTCGGTATCTGAAAGTATAGGCAAAGAATCCCGGTTTATACATCTTGGGCTAACCTCCAATGACGTAATGGACACCGCTCTCAGCCTCCAAATGGTTGAAGCCTGCCAGATCCTTAACGAGGACATTAAAGATATTATTCATATACTTGCCGAGCGTTCCATGGAGCACAAGTACACCATTATGATGGGGCGAACACACGGTATTCATGCTGAACCAACTACTTTCGGACTGAAGCTGGCACTCTGGATGGAAGAAATGAAGCGCAACCGCCAGCGCCTGGCAGAAGCCGCCCGAAACATCACGGTTGGCAAAATCAGCGGCGCAGTAGGCACCTATGCCAATGTACCACCGGAAGTTGAAGAAAAAGCCTGTGCCAGGCTGGGACTGGTACCTGCTGCTGTCTCCAACCAGATTCTTCAGCGAGACAGGCACGCCCAGTTTTTAACTGCTCTTGCGTTGATTGCCTGTTCACTTGAAAAATTTGCTACGGAAATCAGGGCACTGCAAAAAACCGAGTTTCACGAAGTTGAAGAGCCTTTTGCCGCTGGTCAGACCGGTTCATCATCCATGCCACATAAACGTAACCCTGAGTTATGCGAAAGGATATCCGGACTTGCCAGGCTTGTTCGAGGTTATGCGTTAACTTCAATGGAAAACGTTGCGCTATGGCATGAAAGGGATATTTCTCATTCTTCAACCGAGCGAATAACCATTCCAGATGCCTGCCTGCTCGTTGATTACATGATGGGCCTTTTCAGTGGTGTAATGAGCGGTTTAAAGGTATTTCCTAAAAATATGAAGCGAAACATGGAAACTACACGCGGGCTAGTTTTCTCTCAAAGGGTGATGCTTGCCCTAATTGATAAGGGCTTTACCCGAAAACATTCTTATGATATTGTACAGCGCAATGCTATGAAAAGCTGGCAGGGCAATCGCAAATTTTTTACACTGCTTAAAGCTGATAAAGAAGTTGAAAAGGTTTTCAACGAGGCAGAGCTTGCCGGTTTATTCGATTATAATTATTACCTTAAACACATCGACGATATTTACAACCGTCTGGGCCTTACGCGAAATCAATGGAGTAAAAGGCACACCCCCAAGGATAGTAATAAACTTGCACCAGGAGCAATATAATGCAAAAGTACAATGATATAGTTCTAAAAACCGATTTGCCCTTACCGCAATTTATCCGCGGCAAGGTTCGTGACACCTATGATCTGGGTGACTACCTCCTCATTATAACAACCGACCGTATATCTGCTTTTGATGTAATTCTACCCTGCGGCATTCCCGATAAAGGAAGAGTCCTGAACCAGATGTCTGCCTTCTGGATGGACAAAACATCCAGGCTATTACCCAATCACATGGTCGAATTGATTGATGATGTTGGGAGCCTGGACAATTATATCCAGCCTGACCGGCGCTTTAATTATCCCTCTTATCTGTCCGGGCGCTCAATGATAGTAAAAAAAGCACAGAGAATTTCAGCTGAATGCGTTGTTCGCGGCTACCTGGCCGGCTCAGGCTGGAGTGAATATCAGGAAAAAGGTTCTGTTTGCTGCGTAAACCTCCCGCCCGGTTTGATTGAGAGCCAGAAGCTGCCACAACCGATTTTCACCCCTACCACCAAGGCTGAAGAGGGTCACGACATGCCGATGAACTATTCAGAGCTTGAACAACTTGTGGGTAATGAACTGGCCTCAAAGCTTCTCGATAAAAGTATTGAACTATACTCACATGCATTGTCTATAGCTCTAAAGCAGGGTTTTATTATTGCTGACACCAAATTTGAATTTGGAGTGATAGACGGTAATTTATCAGTGATTGATGAAATGCTTACCCCGGACTCCAGCCGCTTCTGGGATATAAACAATTATAGTCCGGGCCGTCCCCAGGATAGCTTTGATAAGCAGCCTGTACGAGACTGGCTTTCAAACAGCGGGTGGAGTAAAAACCCTCCAGGGCCAGAACTGCCCGCTGATGTGATTCAAAAAGCGTCCGAAAGGTACCGCGAGGCATTTGAAAGGCTAACCGGTCAAAGACTGGTTTAATTATTAGATTTATAAATGTTTATCTGCTAGAGTAATTCCTTTGTACTGGGAATTTCTCCGGACGAACGTTGGTCAATTCGCGTTGCCTGATCGAGAGCTCTGGCAAGAGCCTTAAAAAAGGCCTCCACTTTATGATGATCGTTTGCCCCGTATGCAACAATGCCGTGCAAGTTAATCCGGGCTTCAACCGCGAATGTTTCCAGAAAGTGACGCACAAGATCTGCACCAAATCCAAAAAGGTCATTTCCTTCAAGTTCCAGCTCTATAACAGAATACCCCCTATCACTGATATCAACAGCAACCGTTGCCAGCGCATCGTCCATTGGAACCGTGGCATCAGACATTCTTACAATTCCCCTTTTATCGCCCAGCGCCTGGTTAAAAGCCTGGCCTAAAACGATGGCGGTATCCTCAACAAGATGGTGATCATCATCACCAGTTGCTGATATTCTGATATCAAAACGCCCGTGGCGGCTTATCTGCTCAAGCAAGTGATCGAAAATACGTACTCCGGTGGCAATTTCGGCCTTGCCTGTACCGTCCAGGCTAAGACTGATACTTACATTGGTTTCCCGTGTTTCTCTTTTTAGCGCTGCCCCTCTTTTTACCACGGCTTAACCTCCCCGAGTATTTCTTTGATGCTCTCAACCAGTATATCATTCTGTTCCGGCCTTCCAATACTTATCCGTATACATTGCCTGAGCTTCGGAGCGTCAAACCACCTGACAAGTATTCCCCTGTTTTTTAACTCATTAACAATCAAGGGCGCATTATGCCTGGAACAATCACATAAAATAAAATTTGCATCCGATGGATACGGTTCAATGCCTTCGATCCTTTTTAACTGGTCGAATAAGCGCTGCCTCTCATTTATGATATCTCTCACCTGGTTTAAAAGGTAAGCCTTACTCTCAAGTGCCTCTATAACAGCTACCTGAGCAGCAGCATTAACAGAATAAGGATCCTTGATGCGCATCATATAATCTGCAAGCGTTGCCGGAAATACTCCATAGCCCACTCTCAAACCTGCCAGCCCGGCCCACTTGGAAAAACTCCTCAGTACAATCAAATTATCATATTGCCCGATCCAGTCCATAACTGTCTGCCCGCTGAATTCGTAATAAGCCTCGTCCACAACAACAGCCAGCCCAGTTTGGAGTAATTCCTTTATGCCCTGCTTTGATATAAGGTTTCCGGTAGGGTTGTTTGGGTTGGCAACAAATATAAGCCTGGTTTCTGGTTCAATGCTGGCTTCAATTTCTGCATTATTTACTTGAAAATTCGCGTCTCTCTTAATTTCTATAATCTTCGCTCCAGCAAGACGGGCATAAAATGAATACATGCCGAAAGTTGGCGGCAGGTTAATTATCCCGTCTCCGGGTTTTATCATCAACCTGATAATTAAATCAATGAGCTGATCGCTGCCGGCACCGATCACTATTCGCTCTGGATCTACACCAATATAATCTGATATACGCCGGCGTAACTCTAACTGGCTTGCGTCCGGATAAACGCCGTAACTTTTAAATTTGGAAAGAGCCTGAACCACTCTGGGAGGGCAACCATAAGGATTTTCATTGGCATCAAGTTTAATAATCTCCTCAACCGAAAGCCCGAATTGTTCTTTTAACGTATCGGGGGAGGTGTGCGCGCTGTAAGGCGGGAAGTCCTTCAGATCAGGTCTTATCTTGTCATTTAACTCCATATCACTAAAGCCTCATGTTTTTTAACCGGCACTCAACCGCTTCTGCATGTGCTTCCAGCCCTTCAGCCCGGGCCAAAGTAGCCGCAGCAGGTCCATAATTTTCTAAATCCTGACTGGTAACTTCTACAACATTATAATATCGTATAAAGTCATTAACATTTAACGGAGAACTGAATCGTGCAGTGCCACCGGTAGGCAAAGCGTGACTTGGGCCGGAAACATAGTCTCCCATAGCGACTGTTGGTTGCCGGCCGGCAAAAATACACCCGGAACTGGTAAAGCGTGTATAATCAAAATCGTTGCTAAAGCCATCCAGAACCAGATGTTCGGGGGCATATAAATTAGTCAGCTGTACAGCTTCATTAAAATCGTTTACAACTGCCACCAAACCGGTCGTTTGCAGGCTCTGCGATGTAATCGCAGAGCGGGTCAATTTATGGGTCTTTTCTTCCAGTAAACGAATTACCCTTTTAGCGAAATCTGGTGATCTGGTTATAAGAATTGACTGGGCCATTGGATCATGTTCTGCCTGCGCCAGTATTTCATTTACAACGTTACCGGGTTCACTTTCATCACCGGCTATAATAATCACTTCACTGGGGCCCTGTAACCCATCAATGTCTACAACACCAAAAACCATTTTTTTTGCAAGCATTACAAATATGTTGCCCGGGCCACAAATTTTATCCACACCGCCTATAGTTTGGGTTCCGTAAGCCATCGCCGCTATAGCTTGAGCTCCACCTATGCAAAAAACTCGATCAACTCCGGCTACACTGGATGCGGCAAGCGTAAGAGCGGGAATCTTTCCATCCTTGGCCGCTGGAGTGGCCAGAAAGACTTCGCTCACTCCGGCACATTTTGCTGGTATGGCTGTCATTAATACACTTGAGGGGTAACATGCAGTCCCACCGGGGGCATAAACACCGACCCTGTTCAGGGGTTGTGATATTTGGTAGCAATTGTTAACCCCGATCTTGTCGGGTATAACCCGTCTTTGTTCTTCATGAAATGACCTGATTCTTTCCGCGGCAATTTCTAAAGCCATCATCTCCTGGCTTCCAATATTTTCCACGGCGCCCCTCACTTCATCCGGGCTAACAACAGGCGAGGAGATTTCAACTCCATCTATAAGGCGAGCTAATTTTACCAGAGCCGGATCCCCGCCGGCCTTTACCTCACCGATGATATGCTCGACTGCTTCTTCCGCTGTCTCAACACCAAACATTTCTTTAAGCCTGGACTTTATTGCGTGATTTAGTTCATGTGCCTCCTGCGGCCGGCGCCGATCCATAACTTTGCTTGCTTTACTAAAACCCTGAACAAGCTTCATCTACCCTTCCTCAAGGCCCTGATTCAACAATCCAACCAGGTTTTTAATAATGCGTTCCTTTTCAGGGCGCTTTTCATACCCGTTTCGACCAATTAGACAGGCTGTGGATATAAAAAGCGTGTCAATAATTTTTAAATTGTGCCGGGCTATGGTGCCACCTGTCTCGGTATTTTCAATAAGCATATCAGCATCTTCGGGTATAAAAGCTTCAGTAGCCCCAAATGTAGGAACTATGCAGTAACGTCCCAGTCGACACTCCTGTGCATACCTGTCGGCGATATTAATATATTCAGTGGCAATGCGGTAAGTTGCAGCCTGGTTTTTCCTTGCCTGCCTCAATTGTTTTATGTTTTCAATTTCCAGGTTTCCGTCAATAACTGCTACAATTCTCACCCTGCCATATTTCAAATCAAGCAACTCTACCAAAGGGCTGGTAGGAAACCGGTAAAGATGGTCTATAAGCCAGTCCCGTCCGGTTATAGCTACATCAAACCTGCCATTGGCTACCTGTAATGGCATATCTTGGGGCCTGATAACCTTGATAGAAACACCCTCCAGGCCACTTTGAGGCCTGCGATTACCTTTGGACGAAGGATAATCCTTTATATCTACTCCGGCTCTATCTAAAATTTTCCGAACGTGAGATTGCTGGTGGCCATCAGGCAGTGCAAACCGCACAATCCCCGTTTCATGAGTACTGTTATCCCTGTATGTTATCTGAGCGGGGGCTTCGGTTAACACAGACCTTTCATTATTGCTATTATCCTCTTCAGGCACTATAGAACTTATCACTCCAGCCATATCCTTATTTCGCAAGCTTTCTCTGTTGGCAATAAGAACTGCCTCGGATTCCAGAACACACTTTAACGGCTTCAAACCCCGTTTGTATACCTCTTGTTTGTTTTTTGCCGACACAATGACAATATCAGCATCATCCGGTGGATACCCTTCTGCCCCACCCCATACCGGGTACACAACAAACCGTTTTAGCCTTAACGATGCTGCAAATTCCTGGGCAATATTTGGGTATTCACTGGCAATCCGAACAACGCCATCAATACCAGATAATTCCCTAACATCATTTAAAGCGCTGTTTGCATCCACCGCAGCATAAAGTGCTGTTTTGCCGAAACCAAGCAACTTCAATCTTGCAATAGAGCTGGAAGGGTAACCACTGACAAGCTCTTCTATCCATTCAAGGCTGCAAATGCCTATGTCATAATGACCTATAGAAATCTGAATGGGTATGTCTTTATCCTGCAATATTTTTATCTGTGATTCCGGAAATTTCTCAGCAGTGAGCCTATAAAGCCTGGCTTTTTTGGAGTAATCACTTAGCCCCCATCCAGTCTTTTCTAAAATCTCAGCCGTCTTTTCCAAAAGCTGGCCTTTGGGCAAAGCTATCTTAATCAAACCACTTCTCCTTTTTGATGGCTTGAAGTAATTCCTGAATATTATTAAACTGCCTGGACCGGGGTTTTTCACTGTCTGCCATAATAAGCCGTAAACTCCCTCTGTCCACCTCTATGCACCATCCGGTGCCGGGGTCTTTTTGATTGCTTATATCAATCTCCACGCTATGTCCCTGGCTGCGCAGTTCCCTGCAAATATTCAGCACTTCATCAGGGCCAGCGTTTCGTGGCTTTATTTTTACATGCCCGCATACAACATTATCCTGACCAATTCTGCTTGAAAGATGCATCAACTTGTCCATATAAAGAGCGAACCCG
>PUOQ01000121.1 GCA_003552785.1 Dehalococcoidia bacterium | reverse complement strand
CTGTTGGTGCCATACTGGTTATAGCTGTAATTGTTCTTATCATAAGAACAAGGAGAGCAGAATAACCACAGCTTAAGTAACACTTAAGCCAACCCAAACACCACAAAGGAGGGGGCTCACCAGAGCCCCCTCCTTTTTCGTCTACCGACTATTATTCTTTTTACCCCACCCCAAATACCGAGATCGCCGCGTCGGCCTTGCAGGCCTCCTCGCGATGACATATGTGTGCCTGCCCGCGATGACTTTACGTTTGGTCAACCACAATCCGGGTGAGATCCTTCGTCGCATTCGCTCCTCAGGATGACCGTGTTTATGGTACGTTCCTTGACAAACACTACCTATACGTATAATGTATAGGCACCAACCCTACATGATGTGGAGAGTGGCCTATGAAATGCCCGTATTGCGAGCACCAGGACTCCCGGGTTATAGACTCCCGGGAATCAAGCGACGGCATCCGTCGCCGCCGCCAGTGCACAAGGTGCTCACAGCGGTTTACCACTTACGAACGGCTGCAGCCCCTGGTAATGTTTGTGGTGAAAAAAGACCAGCGCCGCGAAGAGTTCAGCAAGGACAAGCTGCTGGGCGGCCTCAGAAAGGCGTGCGAAAAGCGGCCTCTTCCTGCCGCGACCGTGGAGGAGCTGGCAGATGAAATCGAAAGTGACCTGATTGCCCTGGGCAGGGCTGAAGTTTCTTCGACCGTAATCGGAGACATGGTCATGGAGAAGCTGAGGAAGCTTGATAAAATCGCCTACATACGCTTTGCCAGCGTCTACCGTGATTTTACCGATATCGATGCTTTAAAAAGCGAGCTGGAAACGTTAAAGTAAATAAGCGCCGGTTTAATCTTTTCCTGAGGAGGAATTAGAGTAATAAATAGAGTCGAGAGAGTGATGATATTTGTGGATGGCTCCAACCTCTACCATTCACTGAAATATTATTTTAAACGCACTGATATAGATATAGGAAAGTTTTGCCATCGCCTGCTGGGCAGGCGCGAGCTGGTAAGGATATATTATTACAACGCCCTGGTGGGCCAGAAAGAGGAGCCGGAAAGGTACAAAGACCAGCAGAAGTTCCTGGCTAACCTGGAGGCACTGCCCTATTTTGAACTGAAGATGGGCCGCCTGGTGTATTCAAACTGGCCCGGAACCCCGCCTTATGAAAAAGGGGTGGATATAATGCTGGCAACAGATATGCTCACCCATGCCTATAATGACAACTACGACACCGCCATGCTGGTTGCCGGGGACAGCGACTATGTTTATGCTCTGCAGGCAGTAAAAAACGCCGGCAAGCACGTTGAGGTTACTTTGTTCGGCAGGGAAAACACTTCCGTGCCGCTTAGAAAGGTGGCCGACAGGGTTATAGCCATCGACGGCCGTTTATTGCGCGGCGTATGGAAGCAGTCTCCAGGCTCGTAATATGACGGAAAGCGTTTATGCTCAAAGGGAAGCCTTCAGGCGTCTGCTTGGGCGTGAACAGGGCTCCCGGTTAAAGGACCCGGGCGGCCGCCTTGCGGTGGCCATCGTCTACCCCAACAGTTACAGGGTGGGCATGTCCAACCTGGGCTTTCATCAGCTTTACCGCCTGTTGAACCGTTACGGAGACACCTTTGCTGAGCGTTTTTTCTACATGGGGCCGGGAAGGGAAGTTGCCAGCGTGGAACAGTTCAGGAGGCTGGATGAATTTGACCTGGTTCTTTTTTCCATTTCCTATGAGCTTGATTATTTAAATATTCCCCGCCTGCTGAATTCAGCCGGCATTCCTCCGCTGGCTTCAAACCGGGGCGAGGGCTTTCCTTTAATCATCGCCGGGGGTGCCTGCATTATGGCCAACCCGGCACCCGTGGCCTCTTATTTTGATGCCCTTGCCATTGGCGAGGCGGAAGTTTTACTGCGCCCGGCGCTGGAAGCGGTAATAGACGCCGGCGGCAGTAGCAAGGACCGGCTAAAATCTCTTGCGGGTGTATCCGGCATGATGGTGCCGGGCTATACCCATGAGCCGGTAAAACGGCGATACCTGGAAAACCTGGACGAAGAACCCTGCCATACCGCAGTGGTAGCCCCGGATGCAGAATTCGGCCACATGTACATGCTGGAGGTGGAGCGGGGCTGCGGGCGCAACTGCCGTTTTTGCATGGTAAACCGGGTTTTCAGCCCGCTCCGCTTCAGGAGCCTCGCTGGATTGCTTGGGGCGGCGGAAGAAGGCCTTGAGCACTGTAAAACAATCGGCCTGGTGGGGCCGGTGGTGTCTGCCCACCCGCAGGCGGAGGAACTGGTGCGGGGCATTGCCGGGATGGGTGGCCGGGTGGCGATAAGTTCGCTTGCGGTAAAGCCGGTTTCCGAGGGGCTTTTTAATGCACTGGTTGCAGCAGGTGCTAACAGCATTACCCTGGCGCCCGAAGCCGGGTCTTTTCAGCTGCGTAAAAACATCGGAAAACAAATTTCAGGGGCTGAAATTCTCGAGGCAGTGGCAAAGGCTTACTCCGCCGGTTTTAAGGCCCTTAAACTTTATTTCATGGCCGGCCTGCCCGGGGAGCAGGAGGAAGACATAATTGCTTTAAAAGACCTGGTGGTTGAATGCGGAAGCATATACAGGCGCCGCAGCTTAAGCATCAACATCGCCCCGTTTGTGCCAAAGCCCTTCACCGATTTTGAAAGAGAGCCCATGGCACCCCTTGAGCTGATTGAAAAAAGGTTTGAGTATCTAAAAAAGGAACTTGCCGGCAGAAAAGTTCATGTTAAGCTGGAAAGCCCGGCCTGGAGCCGGGTGCAGGCGGTTCTTTCCCGGGGGGACGGGCGGCTGGCCCCGGTCATGGCTTCTCTTGCCAGGCCTACTCTCACCGCCTGGCGGCGGGGGCTTGAGGCCGCCGGCATTCATGATGAGGAATACCTCGGCTCTATTCCTGAGGGCGGGGAGCTTCCCTGGAGGAAGCTGGTAGAGCAATGATGGGGTGAATTAAAGCAAAACCAGTTGCATGACAGGCTTGAAAAAGAGAGGGCAATTCATGGCTTCTCAAGCCATAATGCTGAAGTCGCCAAATAAACATAAAGAAAGGAATTTTTCTTAAATATACAATCAGGGTATGCCCGCGCACGGTGCCTGAAACGATATGGCCGGAGGAATTATTCCAGATCTAAATGTTCTTTTATAGCCGCTCGTATTTCTTTCTGCAGCCCGGGGTCTTTCAGGTAGCCCGACAGGTTTTTTAACCTCATTTTGGAGATTGTTCTTATCTGGTGAGCCATAACGATAGAGTCTAAAGGTTGGCCTGCTTTGCCCCGTGGAAGAAACACCTCGGAAGGGTATAAACGTCTTCGGGTTGAGCTGAGTGGCAAAACTGTTACGTTGGGCATAACCTGGTTGAATTCTTCATTGCTTACGATAAGCACCGGACGAGCCCCCTTTTGTTCAGCGCCAATGACAGGGTCCAGCTCAGCTTCCATAACAGCCCATTGATAGTTTTCCATCAGTCTGCCCTTCCAAGAGTTTCTGCATCAGCTTTTTTAAAAGCTGATTCAACATCACTTATGTCCTTAAGCAGGGCCGGATCTCTGGCTCCTTCCTGCCACCTGGCCAGGCGTGAACGTTTTTGCGCTTCCTTAAGTTCTTTGATCAACGCTCTTTCCACCAGTGCATTTTTGCTGGGGGCTGCCCCGTCTGCCACTGCATTATTCAGTGCAGCAAGCACCTCTGTGTGCAGGTTGAAAGTAGCCT
>PUOQ01000106.1 GCA_003552785.1 Dehalococcoidia bacterium | reverse complement strand
AGTCCACAATGCTTTAAATGAAGATAAGCGGGTTATGACAGAAAGTACCGGTACTGGAGAAAACCGCAAGGTGGTGGTAAAACCCACCGGGGATGCTTCATAATTTTGATAATAAACCTGGCTATGTGATAATCTTATAATAACCGGGCGATGACGGAGACAGGTGGGGAGTGTTGCAAAACATAACAGCGATTCGGGTGCGGTGAAAGCCGAAATGTCTTGCTTCTCCATATCACTCCTGAGCAGCTGGAAGAACGGTACTTGAAGCCTATTAGACCCAGCCGGAGTAGTTAACCGATACCATTAACTAGAAGGATTGCAAGGGTAAGTCCTCATTAAGTGCCCCGGTGAATATCCGGGGAAGCGGGGTGGTACCGCGGGAATAGATTGACCCGTCCCTGTGGCGAGCAAGGGCGGGATTTTTTATTAGAAAGGGATGGCATGAAGCAGATATTTCAGCCGGTAGAAAGCAAGACAAATTTTCCTGATCAAGAAATCGAAATACTTGATTTCTGGAAGCAGCAGGATATATTTAAAAAAAGCATTTCCAGCCGTGAGGGCAACAAAAGATTTGTATTTTATGAAGGCCCCCCTACAGCCAATGGCAACCCGGGTATTCATCATGCCATTTCAAGGATTTTCAAAGATGTAATACCGCGTTACAAGACCATGAAGGGTTATTATGTACCTCGAATTGCCGGCTGGGATACACATGGTTTACCCGTGGAACTGGAAGTTGAAAAGGAGCTTGGTTTTGTATCCAAGCACGAAATAGAAAACTACGGGATCGACCGTTTCAATGCCCGCTGCCGGGAAAGTGTTTTCAAGTATTTGGAAGAGTGGGTTGCTTTTACCGATCGAATCGCTTTCTGGGTGGATCTTGATAACCCCTACATTACCATGGACAATGACTATATCGAGAGCTGCTGGTGGGCGATAAAAACCATGTGGGATAAAGACTTGATCTACCAGGGGTATAAAACAGCAGCCCACTGTCCGCGTTGCGGCACTTCTCTAAGTTCTCATGAGGTAGCACAGGGTTATCAAGAAAATACCGTAGACCCATCTGTTTACATAAAGTTCAAGCTTACCGAAGACAGCCACAGAGTTATCCCTTTCAATGATGTTGACAAAACTGTGTTTCTCGTCGCATGGACAACTACCCCCTGGACATTGCCGGGAAACACATCTCTTGCTGTTAATTGCGAGGAAACCTATTGCCTGGTCAATACCGACGACGGCATTTTAATTGTTGCTGAAAAACTTATTGAGATTTGTGGACTGGAAGATGCTCCTGTACTGGCCAAAGTGACAGGCAGCAAGTTGGCAGGGCTTTCCTATGAACCACTGTTTAATCCTCATGATTTTGGGGTTGAAAGAAGGCGGCTTATACAGGGGACGTCTGAACTTGAAAAACAAGATGAAGCGAAAAATCTCAACTACCCGGTGATCAGCGCTGAATTTGTTTCCATGGAAGATGGCAGTGGCATTGTTCACATAGCACCAGCCTTTGGTGAAGATGACTTTGATGCCGGAAAAAGGGAAGGCCTGGATTTTGTTCAGCATGTAGACCTTGCCGGAAATATAACCGGCGATTACCCCTTCAGCGGCCTGTTTGTGAAGGAAGCTGACAGGCAAATTATAGAGTATCTGAAGGATAAGGGGCTTCTGCTCAGGCAAACAACCATAAGTCACACCTATCCCTTCTGCTGGAGATGTACTACCCCGCTGCTTTACTATGTTAAGCAGTCATGGTATATACGCACCACAGCCAGAAAAGACAACCTGATTGATCTTAACAGGCAAATTAACTGGTATCCGGAACATGTTAAACACGGCCGTTTTGGTGACTGGCTGGAAAATAATGTTGACTGGGCTTTTTCCCGGGAGCGATACTGGGGGACCCCGCTTCCAGTATGGCACTGCTCTGATTGTGATAAGTATGAATGCATTGGCAGCGTTGAAGAAATTAAAGCAAAGCCCGGCTTTTCGGGGCTGGATAAAGAACTGGACCTTCACCGGCCTTATGTTGATAATATGACCTATGCTTGCACTTGCGGCGGTACTATGAAGCGTCAGCTTGAAGTTATAGACTGCTGGTTTGACAGTGGCAATATGCCCATCGCCCAATATCACTACCCATTTGAAAATGAAACATTGCTTACCGACGGACGCTTTCCGGCTGACTTTATATGCGAGGCGGTGGATCAAACAAGGGGGTGGTTTTACAGCCTGCACGCCATTTCAACGCTGCTTTTCGAAAGTGTAGCCTTCCGGAACGTGATATGTCTGGGGCACATACTGGATGAGAAGGGCGAAAAAATGAGCAAGAGCCGCAATAATGTTGTGGGGCCCTACACCATCATTGATAAATATGGCACTGATGCCATGAGGTGGTATCTTGTTACAGCCAGTCCACCCGGACAACCCAGGCGTTTTTCCGAAAACCTGGTTGGCGAAGTAATGCGCCAGTTCATGTTGCCATTATGGAACGTTTATTCATTTTTTGTTACCTATGCGAATATCGACTGCTTTAATCCGGCCACTCCAGGCGAAACACAGGAACTGTCCGAGCTGGACCGCTGGATACTATCCGAATTAAACAGCCTGATTATCAAGGTGGACTCTGACCTTGATAGTTATGACCCAACTGCGGCCGGGCGCGCTATAGAGAACTTCGTTTCCGGGCTTTCCAATTGGTATGTGCGGCGCTCACGCCGGCGTTTCTGGAAAAGCGAAAACGATGGCGATAAAATGGCAGCCTATAACACTTTGTACCATTGCCTCGAGACTATTTCGCGGCTGGTAGCGCCATTTATCCCGTTTATGGCGGAGGCAATGTACCAGAATCTGGCGCTCCGTGCTTATCCTGGCGCACCCGAAAGCGTCCACCTTGCATTGTTTCCAGTTGCCGATAAAGAGCTTATAGATGAAGAGCTGGCTGCCAGTATTCAACTGGCTATCAAGCTTTCCAGCCTGGGGCGTTCCGCCAGGAGCCAGGCCGGTATCAAGATTCGTCAACCACTTTCCAAATTGCTGGTCAAGCTTCAGAGTGATGCTGAAATCAAGCGTGTTGATAAAATTAAGGACCAGGTGCTGGAAGAATTAAACATAAAAACTATCCATATTGTTGTAGACGATAAAGATCTGGAAAAACCGAATTTATGCATTAGCTCGGATAATAACTATACTGTTGCAGTTGATACTGAAATATCACTGGAGCTTGAAACTGAAGGGCTGGCAAGAGAGATTGTGCGCCGCATACAAAACCTGAGGCGCCAGGCTGGTTTTGATATAGCCAACCGGATTTCTACTTTTTACAGCTCGGGTGAAGTTATCAACCACGCCATGGAAGAATATAGAGACTATATAAAAAGAGAAACCCTGTCGGATGCAATTTATAACAGCGAACCCGTACAGGGAGCCTTTTCGGAAAGTTTCAAGATTGATGGCCACGTTGTAATCCTGGGTGTTAAGAAGCAGGATTAAAAGTCTGGTCGCTCGGTCAATGTAACGTTTACAGTGTGCTCTTCGCCGTCCCGGTGATAGGTGACGGCGATTGTTTGGCCTATTTCTTTAGAACGTATAATCTGAACCAGTTCCCCGACCGTAGTTATTGGTTCTTGATCTACTTCAAGTAAAACATCTCCCCCTTCAAGCCCCGCTTCTGAAGCCCCGCTTCCGGACGCCACATCCAGAATTAGCACGCCTTGCTCGACATCCAGTTCATAAAAGCTTGCTACCGCCTGATCAACAGTTATCAGGCCCTGGACTCCAAGGAAAGGATAAGCTATTTCACCGTCTTCTATCAGCCTATCAATTATTGGCAGAGCTGAATCAATGCTTATAGCGTAAGCAACGCCTTCTACAACAACATCCACAAGCTTGGCGTTGGCGATCCCGATCACCTCTCCGGAAAGATTAATAAGGGGCCCGCCACTGTTGCCCGGGTTCATGGCAGCATCGGTTTCAATCAGGCCGTATAAATCCCTTCCTTCGATTACGGTAGAGACATCCAGCCGGCTAACCCATCCGCCTTTCATGCTTATTCCAAGCCCCAGGGCATTACCTACGACCGCAACTGGTTGACCCAGTCGCAGGTCGGATGAGGAGCCTATATTGGCAACTGGCAGGCCGTGAGCATCGATAATTAAAATGGCAATATCGGTAACCGGGTCGGCAAATATTTTTTCTGCGGTATAATAGTTGCCGTCATGCAGCATAACGCCGACCTCGCCGGCATTTTCGATAACATGCTGGTTGGTAACAATTATTCCTTCGCTATCTATAATCCATCCTGAAGCAGAGCCGGTGTCTGTTTCAATGGCAACTACCGATGGCTTGATTTTTTCAACAGCTGCTGTCCAGCTTGCAAGTTCCTGGACTCCATTGTTTGCCGGACTGGTAAAGTTTGAGTTTGCCGGTGTAGTTTGGGGAGGTGTGGTATCAGGAGGGCGTTCATCAAAAACGCCGCATCCGATGCCCAGGGACGATACGAGCATCAGAGATAGTATTAACGTTGATAGCCTGGCAGCATGTTCCCTCATGAGTTTCACCTTATGTGCGGTTAACCCAAATGATAACTTAATTGCGCCTGCATTGCAATCAAACTTGTTTAAATGCCTGGAAAAAATAAGCCGCCGGGATGGATAATCCGGCGGCTTATATAACATTTAATTAAGACTGATCAGGAGTTTGAGGAAGAGAATCCAGGGCTTTTTTAACCAGATCTTCCGGATATTGATAATCCTCTAGTTTGTTTGAAAGGTAAGCATCATATGCGGCCATATCGAAGTGGCCGTGCCCGCTGTGGGCAATAAGAATTGTTTTGCCTTCACCCGTTTCCCGGCATTTTAAGGCTTCATCGATACCTGCACGTATGGCATGGTTGGTTTCGGGTGCGCTTATAAAACCTTCGCTCCTGGCAAAGGTTACTCCGGCCTCAAAAGTGGCCATCTGGGGTACAGCTCTTGCTTCTATCAACCCCAGCTTGAGTAGGTGGCAGTTAAGCGGCGCCATGCCATGGTAGCGCAAGCCCCCGGCGTGGACAGGTGGCGGCATGAAATTGTGACCCAGGGTAAACATCTTCATTAGCGGGGTCATGCAGGCGACATCACCAAAGTCGTAAGCGTATAACCCTTTGGTCATGGTTGGACAGCTTTCGGGTTCAGCAGCAATTATCTTGAGGTCTTTATGGGTCCCGTCGATCTTGTCTTTGGCAAAGGGTATGGCCATGCCGCCAAAATTGGAACCGCCGCCAACGCAGCCGACTACTATATCCGGGTACAAACCGGCTTTTTCAAATTGCAACTTTGTTTCCAGGCCGATGATGGTTTGATGCAGCAGTACATGGTTTAAAACGCTTCCCAGCGAATAATGTGAATCATCCCTGCCGACAGCATCTTCGACGGCTTCACTGATCGCCAGGCCGAGTGAACCGGGGCTTTCAGGGTTTTCGGCCAGAACGTCACGTCCGGCTTTGGTGTCCGGGCTCGGGCTGGGCACACAGGTTGCACCCCAGGTCTCCATCATTATGCGGCGGTATGGTTTTTGATTGTAGCTTACTTTGACCATGTATACCTTTAGCTCAAGTCCAAAAAACATGCAGGCCAGTGATAAAGCGCTACCCCATTGGCCAGCACCGGTTTCAGTGGTCAGGCGCTTGATGCCTTCTTTCTTGTTATAGTAGGCTTGAGCAATGGCTGTATTGGGTTTATGGGAACCCGCAGGGCTGGAACCTTCGTATTTAAAAAATATCTTGGCAGGGGTATCGAGGGTTTTTTCCAGGCGATAGGCACGTTGCAGCACGGTCGGTCTCCACGTGCGGTATATCGCCTGTAACTCTTCGGGTATCTCGATGTAGCGTTCAGGACTGAATTCCTGCATTATAAGTTCCATCGGAAATAAAGGAGCCAGATCGTCAGGCGTAACGGATTTTCCGGTGCCGGGATGAAGTACTGCCGGTAAGGGTTGAGGCAGATCCGGTAATATGTTGTACCAGCTCGTGGGCATTTCCTTTTCTTCAAGTGTGAACTTAGTTTGGTCCATGATTGTTACTCCTTATGTTTATTTTTGAATATTTTCTAAAAAACACTTAGCTTTCTACACTGTCCGTTCAGGCCAGAGTTTGTATTTTTCCTTTGCCACCCTTCACCTCCTGGCGTTTTATAATAAATAAAGCCTCCTGCCCTTGAAGGGGCAGGAGGCTACCTGCGGTGCCACCCTTCTTCGATCAGTTTACTGCCATGTGCTTACTGATCATCTCGATGGATACGGGGCACTTAGGCCCGATACCCTGAGGTGTTGTAACGCTCCTCTTGCGTCTAAGCCTACTAACAAATCAATGCTTTCGGTTAGCGGCTCCCAAGCCCATTCAGCCCTGGCACTGGCACCGGTTTCCACCTGTCCCGGCTCTCTGCAACCATACCTGCAGGCTTACTACCCTTGTTCACAGCCTTTATAGTATTGATATCCTGGCACAATATAGCTCAATAGTAAACCCTTGTCAAATTTTCTCCGTCAGGTCTTTAATATATTTAAACAGGCTTATGGTAGATTGCATGGGCCAGGCCGTCAGGCCCGGTGCGCGGCTATTTTTTCTTTTTAATAACCTGTTTTGTGGAAATAAATTATTAAAATAATATTCTTGTTGTACAGGTGGTTTGACGTCAAGCTTCAGGAAAGATTGAATACTTCAATTTATGCTATACTTTATTTATTAAACACCTCAAATTATGAAATCATCCATGCAAGATGTACTCGTCATCGGCTCCGGTCCCGTAGGCAGTTACACTGCAAAACAACTTGCAAAAAAAGGTTTAAAAGTAACTGTATTGGAAAAAAGGCCTCAGTTAGGTGGGCCGGTTTGTTGCGCAGGTATAATTAGCCTTAACTGTGCCAGGTTGCTGAACGTAGAAAGCCTTCCTGTCATGAATTGGTATAAAAATGCCAGTTTGTTTTCTCCCTCGGGCTACAAATTGGACATGTCTCGTAATGAAACCCAGGCCGTGACAGTAAACCGGGGGCTGCTTGATAAACTAATGGCCGAGGAAGCGGCTCAACATGGTGTTGATTATAAGTATAACTGCAAAGTAAACGAAGTCAATATTGATAATGAAGGTGTAAAGGTCCGTTTACAAAATAGCGCCAATAGCCTTAAAGGGAAAATGGCCATTGTTGCTGCCGGGTGCAACCCAACCTTGAGCCAGAATCTGGCACTTGGAAGAGTGAGCGATTTTGCTGTTGGTGTTCAGGCGGTTGTAGAAACTTCAAATCATGAAAATCTGGAAGTATATTTTGGTAATAAAATTGCCCCCGGTTTCTTTGCCTGGTACCAGCCACTGGATGCAAACACATCTCTGGCGGGCTTGCTTACCCGCAAGCGTACTTTGCATTACTTTAAAGAATTTCTTAAAATTTTAAGTAAAAGAAATACTTTAAGGCTTGCTTCTAAACCTTTGTTCCGGTGTGTAAGCCTGAATGTTTTGCCGCGTTCTTATGATGAAAGGCTGTTAATTCTCGGAGATAGTGCAGGGCAGGTTAAGCCTTTGACAGGAGGAGGCCTTTATTACGGTTTGCGGGCTGCTCGAATTGCGGTGGATACAACCAGTAAAGCCGTTAATAATAACGACTTTTCAGCCGCTTCGCTGGCTGATTACCAGAACAGGTGGCATAAGGAGATGCTTGGGAGTATAAGGCTGTCTCGCTTTGCACGTAGTTTGTTCGAAAGGTATAACGACACTAAAATTGACAGGGCATTTTTATCCATTGAGCGTGCCGGTTTGGTGAATACTTTATCTGATGACCCGGGCCTGGGCTTTGATGACCATGGAAAAGTAGTATCAAAGGTTTTAAAGATGCCCTCCTTTTACCGGGTTCTATTACAATTGCTTGTTCCTTAGGTTATCTAATATTAAAGACAAATTCATGGCAGACTAAATAAAAAGGAAATAAGATGAAAAACAAACAAACACCTTTGCCTTTAAATCAGGCGGTAGACCAGTTCCTTTCAACCTTGAAGTCCGAAAATTTGGTTGAAGCTAACCTGGCTTTGAGTTCAGTTATACGCTGGTTTGGCCCAAGTAGAGACATTTGCTCAATTAAACCCGCAGAAATTTCCAGATACTGCCAGCAGTTTTCGCAATCGGATACTGAAGCTTCGCAGAAAATTAACAATTTTCGTGCTTTTTTACGTTATGCAAGAAAAGAGGGCTGGGTTCGTACAAACCTGGCAGGAAGTGCTGCAACAAGAAAAGCCAGGAGCTCAAATACTGCCTCTCGAAACGCCAATAGCCCTATAGTTTTAACTGACGAGGGTTACAATTCGCTTAAAAATGAACTCGAGGCGTTAAAGGAAAAAAGGCCATCGATTGTTGAGGCAATAAAGCTGGCCGCGGCTGATAAAGATTTCAAAGAAAACTCACCTCTTGATGCTGCCAAAGAAGAACTGGGGCATGTTGATGGACGTATTCGGGAGCTGGAAGAAACTCTCAAGGTTTCCACAGTCAATTCCAATGACAGCAAGTCCAGCCATAGAGTCTCCCTGGGTAAAAACATCAGGCTTAAAGATGCAAACAGCGGAGAAGAGTTTAAATGCGTTATAGTAAATACGCGCGAGGCCAACCCCCTGAATGGAAAAATATCAGATTCTTCGCCGATCGGTAAAGCTTTAATGGGCAGGCAGAAGGGTGAAGTTGTTGACATAAACACACCCGGCGGCAAGATGTGCTACCGTATACAGGCAATCGGGGAAGAATAGCGTAATTATTGCATAATAAACCTGCTGATATGCTGCAATAATCAACGCTGGCCATTCAATTGTTTTAAAACCAGTGATTGAGATATTTTTACCAGAAGTTAAATAATTCCACCACCCAGGGTTAACCGGAATATTCCGATTACTATGGCAGCACTGCATAAAGAAATAGCAATAATCCCCGGTGTGCTGCGAATTCCCAGTATTCCGAGCACCAATCCTAAAACGGCAAAAGGAATGATTATCCAGTTGGCCCAACCAAGCAATGGCAAAAAAGCTATACCGACCAGTGGCAGGCAAATGATTCCAACAACCATGCCGATAATCCCAAAAACTATCATAAAAAATCTATTGTCACCCTGAAATAAAAATTTAAAGTGCACTCAACCCAAGGCTTATTGAGACGGCGGCAACAATTGCTGCCAGTAAAGTCAGTACAATAACGTAAGTCATCTCGCGGGACGAAAGCACCTTTTTCACGATGCTGCTTATCATTGCTTCCTCTGCTTTTTTCATTGCTTCCTCTGCTTTCATCGCAGCTTCAGCAGCAAGCTTCTCAGCTGTCTCGCTGGCCCTGGTGCTTGCTTCACTTGCCCTTTTTGCTGCTTCTTCTGAAGCTTTTTGTGCCGAAATAGCAACTTCGCGGGCATTTTTGGCAGCTTCTTCAGCTTCGCTGGTTGCTTTGGATGCTGCCTCTTTTGATGCTTTGGTAGCAGCCTCGGCGGCCTCTTTAGCTTCGCGGGAAGATTGTTCTGCTGTTTTGGCTACCTGCTCTGCGCGTTTGGCGGATTCTTCGGCAATTGTTTTTGCCTCCTGTATTCCATGTTTTGCTTCCTCACTCATGGTTTTAGCTGCCTGGTCCGCTGCCTTACGGGCGGCATCTGCAGCCATGGTGGCAGTATCAGATGCTTCCTTGGATAGCCTGGCAAGCTCTTCAGCACGATTAACAAGCTGGTGAAGAACTCTTGCTGCAGCTTCAACAGCCTCATCCCCGGCAATATCGGCCCTCTCAGCTTTCGTGGTTAAGTCACTGGCGGCTTTATAGCCATCACCGGCCGCCTTTTTTGCCGCGTTGCCCGCGTCTTCAGTACTTTCAGCCATTTCGCCGGAAACATTAGCTGCAGCAACAAAAGCCTCATCTCCGGCAATATCGGCTAGATCTGATTTGCGCCGAACATCTTCAGCTGCCTGAAAGGCAGTTGCAGCTGCTCTTTTTGCAAGATGGCCGGCAGATTCTGCCTCTTTAGCATTTTCGAGGGTGGCAGATTTTGAAAGAGCAGATATAGCCTCCTTTGAAGCTCCGGCAGTTTCATCTGCTTTTTTGCCTGCGAGTAAAGCTTTTTCGATTGATGCCAGGACTGCATCCCGTGCTTCCGTTGCCATATTTTGAGCTCTGGTAGCTGCTTCTTCGGCTGCTGTTTGTGAGCGAATGGCAGCCTCTTTAGCTGCAAGCTCAACCTGCTCAGCCCGGTGCGTAGCTTCTTCGGCAGCATATTTGGCATTCATAGCAGTATCTTCAGCCCGTGCTGCCGCCTCTTCCGCCCTGGTGGCTGCTTCTTCAGCAGCTTGATTGGCTTTATCGGCAGCCTCTTTAGCTTTGGCTCCCGCTTCTTCAGCACGTGCGGCAGCTTCAGAAGAAATACACCTTGCTTCTTCAGCGGCTTCCTGGGCTGCCCTTATAGCCTCATCTGCTTCAGAAGAAGCTTTATTTGCAGCATCCTGGGCGGACTTAACAGCAATATCCATGGCTTTTCTAACGGCTTCATCGACTTCATTGGCTTTATCTATTGCCTGCCTGGCAGATTGCTGGGCTTTTTCGCTGGCTTCCTGGGCTTTTTGTGCGGCCTCAGCAGCATTTTGCCGGAATTCTTCGACAGCCCGCCTGGTTTCTTTTTCAGCTGCTTCAGCTTTACTGGTAGCCACACCCGCAGCGTCGATTGCTTTTTGGGTGGTTGCCTCGGATTTGTTTACTGCTTCCTCTGCTGCTTTTTGGGCGACTTCGGCTGCTTTCTCGCCAGCGAGGCGGGCTTCATCTGCCCGCTTGGCTGCTTCGCCAGAAGCGGTGGTAGCCACTTCTGAAGCAGAATGAGCCTCCCCAGCGGCTGCTTCAGCTCTCAAAGCTGCTTCGGCTGCAGCTCTTATATTGTCTTCCATTTCATCAAGGATTCTGGGTAAAGGCTTGGTAAGAATCTTGGGGGTTTCAGATGGTGGCTGTTTTCCTTCTTTTTCTGCCATTGCAACGATCCCTTTCCGGGCAGATGTGCATCATTGCCCGTTTGATTTATTTTATTCCGTTATTTGTAATATTGTGGCATGAATAAGCTCGGTATTTACACCGGAGATCATCATTTATAAACGGTAAATCAAACCCTGAATAAACACTTTCTACTTTTCAATTATAGCTTATAAAACGGGCAAATAGAATAGCTATTTTCAAAATTATTTCAAATTGAAAATAATTATTAATGTAAAAGGCTCCTAATTTGTTGTTCTAAAACCATCATCTCGTTACTGTTTCGATTACGGGGACGGCCATGGCCCACGTTGATAATCTTCTTGACAACGGTAGGCCGGTTGGATAATACAATTATCCTGTCTGCCATAAAAATGGCTTCACCTGGATCATGTGTGACCCATATAAGGCTGATTCTTTTTGTGTTCCAGATCCGGATTATCTCAAGCTGCAGTTCTTCCCGGGTATGAACGTCAAGACCGGTTAAAGGTTCATCCATAAAAAGTATACGTGGATTGGTTACCAGCGCCCGGGCAAGAGAAACCCTTTGACGCATACCCCCACTCAACTCGTGGGGGTAAGAGCAGGCGAAATCTGATAGGCCAACCAGCGCCAGGGTGGAGTCGATCATGCGCTCATCTTCTTTGTCTAAATGGTTCTTATTAAGCTCGAAGGGAAGTTTTAAATTATCGCGCGAGGTTCTCCAGGGCAGTAATCGCGGTTCCTGGAAAACGATGGCGATTTCATCTATTCGGCCTGTATTATTAAAAGATTGCTTTTCCCCAAAAACCATCCGCCCGGAACTTGCGTCTACAAGACCGGCAAGTGTGCGAAGCAGCGTAGTTTTACCACAGCCGGAAGGCCCCAGTATACAAACCAGCTCCCCCAGAAATACCGTGAAGCTTATGTTTTTTAATACTTCCAGCTTCCCAAAATTGAATGATAAATCTTCTATTTTCAGGACTTGATTTCTTTGGGTTTCCATTTTCTTACGTATTTCCTGTCAAGATAATTAAATATTATGTGATCGAAAAATAAAAGAATGATCGAAAAAGCCAGTGTCCAGCCAAATACCTGGTTGATACGGTAACTTTCAAAAGCGATAGAAAGCATATACCCCATACCGCTGGTGGCGCCGAAAATTTCAGCAAGCACAATTATTTTCCATGCAATCATAAAGGAGCTTTTGGTTGCAGCGAATAAATATGGATACAGCATGGGCATGATAATTTTAAAAAGAATCCGCTTTTTATTCCGGGTATAAATCGAGGCCATCTCAACCAGGTTGTTGTCCAGTTCTTTCATGCCTTCCCATATGTTGATTATAAAAAAAGGAGCCACCACCACGGCTACAGTCAAAATCGGAGTGATGTCGCTAAGGCCAAACCATAATACAAAAATCAATGCCCAGCTGATGGTTGGTACGGCTTGAAGAAGCGGGTATATAACCGTAGCTACTGTAGCCCTCACCAGTTTATTGTAACGAGTTGCTATGCCAAGTATAGCACCAACAGTTGAGCCCAGCATGGTGCCTGCAACTACGCGATAGGCTGTTATGCCAATATGCTCCCAGTTTGTTGAACTGGAGATCAAAGTGATAAAAGAATAAAATGTATCAATAGGCCCTGGCAGCAAAACAGAGTCATAAATAGCGGCTATAAGCCACCATGCGGCCCAGAAGAATAATGTCGCCCCAACCGGCAGGTAAAGCCTTTTTACCATTTCACAAACATATCCGCCGGATCCGGCAGATAATCAATTATGCCCCTATTATAAACAAATTCAAATATTGCCATTACGCTGTCGGCCAGATCGTCTTCAACAGCGGCAAAAGTAACCGAGTAATGATTGCGGTATGCATTCTGGTAAAACTCAGCATCACCTCCAAACTCGGCCACATACTTTTCAGACAGCTCGACCAGGTTATTTTCTCCATATTCCTTTGATTCCAGCAGTAATTCGTATACCGCTCTTGCGGTATCCGGGTTGCTTTCCATGTAATCTGTTTGCACTGCCAAAAAAGAGGCAGGGTTGTAAGTTCCGTATTTTTGCTCAAAAGCATGATCCAGGTTCCAGAGAACATCAAACTCCGGGTTGTAATATGTTTGAACCGCTGGGTCGCCAAGTAAGATGGCGGCATCGATGTCACCTCTTCTCAAGAACTCAATAAGTTGTGGGGGGCTATTATCAACTAGAGTTAACTGGCTTTCGGTTATCTGGTATTCGGCTTCCAGCATTTGAAGAAAAGTGGTGGTAATGCCGCTTTGAAGGCCCGGTACGCCGATTTTCTTGCCTGCAAGCTCACCGGGTGATTCGATATCACTACCGGCTCTGGAATAAAGCAGGCTGACTCCGAGGGATTCTTCAATGCCCGTATGCGCCAGGTATAACCCCAATGCTTGAATGCCCCTTGTACTCTTGTCGACGCCTATGGCAAAGGCAGCAGTATTCATGGCACCAATGGGATAATTGCCTGCCATCATCTGGTCATCAAACCTGGGTGATTGATCTACAACCACACTTACTTCTTCGGAGGTAATTATACCTTCAGCAACACCGTAAGTGCATAACCAGCTGCCAAAATAGGGAGCCATTACAATTTTAACCTCTGGTTTGGTGTCATCGTTTGGCTGGCATGAACCCATGCCCGAGGCACATAATGCCAGCGCCATCACCGGGCAAACAATTTTTAAAAGCTTTGATTTAATCATGATTGTCTCCTTTTGGTTTAACCACCAAGAAAGCCATCCAGTATAAAGGTAAGACTGAGCATAAGAGGGCTAAACATTAAACCTAAAAAGCCCAGCTTGCAGGCACGGGCAAGGCCGGCTTGATTCTGCCACTCCTTATTTAATACCGCCCAAACACTCTTTAAAAGGAAATACGCAGGCACTATAGTAACGAGGGCAAAAATTACATCGGCAAAAACAAATGCCGGAATAAAAAGGATTACCGCCATCGACATGAGTATGATATATACATAACTCATTGCCTTTTTACCGAAAATAACAACCAGAGTCCTTTTACCAGCTGCTTCATCAGCTTTGGAATCTGGAAAAGCCCGGAGAATCTTAATGGCTGGAACGGCAAATAGCTGTGTCAGTGCGATAATGAAAGGGAACCAGCTGAATCCGGCTTGTGTATAGTAAACCATAATGATGAGAAGCATATAAGCTATTGCCATGAATATTTCGCCAAAACCCCGGTATGCAGCTTTAACGGGTGGTGCCGTATAGAACCAGGCTATAAGAATGCCTGCGGCTCCAAATGGAATTGTAAGCGGGCCCGTGCCAAGGCCAAATTGCAGTAATAGGCCCAAAGGCATCGCCATTAAAAAAAATACCAGCGCTGCAATCAGCGCCTGCTTTTTGGGGATTAAGCCGTTAACCAGGACACGGGTGCCTCCGGTGCTTGTTACGCTCTGTCTTTCGCCGCCCAGGCGTGTTCGGTTCAGTTTATCTGTTTCATAGTCAAAATACTCGTTGGATATAAAAGCCCCATTGGCAATAAAAAAAACAGAAAGCAAAGTAATAAAAAACACCAGCCAGTCAAAATCACCGGTAACATACCACGCCAGTACCCCGCCAAGAACTATGCGGAAGACAACAGCAATATGCTTGGGTAATTCCTGTATTTCTATCCAGCTTCTTATTTTATTCATTTAACGAGTTTTTATTTTTTCCAAATAATGCCTTTTTGACTGCATTCCAGTAGCGTAGCCGCACCAGGCCAACCGGTATTTCCAGCTCCAGGCGCTCAGCAGCTTTAAATCCATTAATTTCATCCATTTCAGGTTTGAGTTTAGCAATTTCATCCGTTTTGCCAAGGAAAAGAAGCTCGTCGAGTTTTTCTTCAAGAGCTTTGGCCCTTTCGATGCGCTCAATCTGGTTATCGGCCAGCTTTTGATCCATCTGTCCGTATTTGGCCTTCAAACGGGTAAGGCGTGAAATGGCTTCATAGGTAACCTCCGTTATTTCATGCTGCGAAAGCCATTGTGTTTCGTAATTAATGGAGTACTTCCAGCTGGGGAGGGTAAGCGCCTGGCGGTGCTCTTCCAGGGTTTTGAATTTTAATTTAAACCCGTATCGCTCCGGGTACTCAAATGCAAGGCACCCCGGCGCCATAAAAGGTGCCTGATGCCCCATAAAAAGAAAAAGCCTTTTGTCGGCCTTGAACTTTTTCAATAGCTCCTCGCAATAGTCGACAGTGTCAAGGACCGACGTTTTGGTTTGTTTATGAAGGCCGATCATAAAAAATATTTCCACACGGGAGGCTCCGTAGTTCAAAGCAGCTTCAATCATATCTTCAAGGTCCTGGTTTTCAAAGTGCCGCCCGAGGGAAACGCGTCTCACTTCGGGGTCATGAGACTCGGGAGACATATCCAGTGAAAAACCGGGAGTGGCTTTTGCCATCTGCTTGATAAACGAAGGGGGTGCCGGGTTAAACATTTCAAACATCAAAGTGTTTTTTACCCGCTTCTGGCTGATAAGGTCAAGCAGTTTCATTCCCCTATCCTCCCCCCCTTCACGGATGTCACCTACGATGAGGATGGGGCCCCGGCTTATCTGGCTGATGTTTGAGATGTCTTTAAAGATGTCTTCCGGGGTGCGCCTGGCGGGAGTAGTTCTGTTGGCAAACCCGGACATTGCATCTTTTGCGCCGCTGCAGAAAATGCAATTATACTTACACCCCCTGCCGGTAAACACTGCCGTCACCGGGTACTTTAACCAGCCCTTGAAGGGCACTACGCTGGCAAGGTCACGGTAGCGAAGAACCTGTTTTACCATTAGCCCGTAATGGTTGCCCATTACATGGCTTATATCGGTGGGCACATAACTCAACGGGTTTTCATGCACCCTGCCTGAATCATCCTTCCAGCTCAGGTTGGGCACACTCTCAAACTCTCCTGTATCAAGCACGTTCATAAACTGACGCATGGGCTCTTCGGTGGAATCTCCCCGCATCACAAAATCTACTTCGGGGTACCTTATCAGTTCACCCGAGAAGCGTGAAGCAGAAAAACCCCCCATTATGACCCTTGAATCCGGATGCAGTTTTTTAACCAGCCGGGCTATTTCAACAGAGCCATGGGCATGCACCATCCAGTGGAGGTCAATACCAAAAACCGGGGCTTTTAGCTTGCTGATAAACTTCTCTGCGTCAAAACGGGCATTCCTGATCATGCGCCAGGCCAGGTTGACAATCCTTACCCGGTAACCGTTCTTTTCCAGGTATTCTGCGATGCTGG
>PUOQ01000054.1 GCA_003552785.1 Dehalococcoidia bacterium | reverse complement strand
CAGTAATGCGCTCAAAGCCTGGGTTTGCTGGCACATATGATTGTATATTTGGTTTTCCCAGTCTGCGGGATTGAGATTTGTTACCATTTCCTCTATGCGTTCCACTGAGAGACCTCCTTTTAACCCCTTTTGAGTTGTTTTTTGGTGAATGTATTCTAAGGGATTAAGGGATGTCTCTCATATTTTTATCCCAATCCAAGTGCCTACTAAAATGTTACAGTAACTGGGAGCTTGAGCTTGACACCGCTCAGGCCTCACTGCTAGTATTAAGCTACTATCGAGCATCTTCAGCTTTTCAGCTAATAATGTCAAGGTTACTGGATAAGGTCAATTCGCCTGCTGATATTAAGGCTCTAACCTCCCAGGAGCTTGAAGCTCTAGCCCAGGAAATACGCAACGAAATGATAAACGTTGTAACCAGCAATGGAGGGCATATGGCTTCCAGCCTTGGGGCAGTTGAGCTTACTCTTGCCCTGCACCGGGTTTTTGAAAGCCCCAGGGACAAAATTGTATGGGATGTCGGGCATCAAGCATATGCTCATAAACTGATCACCGGGCGAAAAGAAAGTTTCAGCACACTGCGGAAAATGGGGGGCGTTTCCGGGTTTCCCAACCGTGAAGAAAGTGAACATGACCACTTTGGAACCGGGCACGCTTCTACCTCGATCTCTGCAGCACTTGGAATGGCTAAAGCACGAGACCTTTCAGGTGATAATTACCATGTACTGGCGGTTATTGGCGATGGTTCTATAGGTGGTGGAATGGCACTTGAAGCCATAAATAATGCCAGCCAACTTGGCTCCAACATAATAGTCATTTTAAATGACAATGGAATGTCGATATCCCCTTCGGTAGGGTCTATCGCCAGGTTACTGGACAAGGTTAGATTCACCCACAACTACGACCGAGCTATGGCACGAGGCCAGCAGTTCATCAGGGCAATTCCTTTTTCCAGTTTCTGGTACAAACTGGCGCAGCGGCTAAAAAGCGGCATAAAAGGCCTCATAATGCCCACCCGGCTGTGGGAGGAGTTCGGGTTTACCTATATGGGCCCGGTTAACGGCCACAAGATAGATGAAGTTGAGAAAGCGCTGACCTATGCTCGTGGATATAATCGAAAACCCGTATTATTGCACTTGATAACAACCAAGGGCAAGGGCTATGGCCCTGCTGAAGATGATTCAATTTGTTTTCACGGGCTGTCTCCTTCCGGCAATAAAAAGCAATCTGCTCCCAGTTACAGTAAGGTTTTTGCAGACACCTGCCTTCAGGTTATGAAGAATGATAGCAAAGTCGTTATTATCACAGCAGCCATGCCTGAAGGAAACAGTCTCAGCGCCATTCAGGAAGCGTTTCCGGAACGTGTTATAGATGTTGGCATATGCGAGCAACACGCGGTTACTTTTGCGGCCGGTCTGGCAACACAGGGATACAAACCGGTAGTGGCCATATACTCCACCTTTCTCCAAAGGTCCTTCGATCAGATTGTTCACGATGTATGCCTCCAGAAACTGCCGGTTACTTTTGCAATAGACCGTGCCGGCATTGTGGGGGAGGACGGTAAAACCCACCAGGGAGCGCTTGATCTTTCTTATTTAAGCCTGATACCCAACATGGTTGTTTCCGCACCCAAAGACGAAGGCGAGCTTCAGGATCTAATGTACACTGCTATAAACTCAGGACGGCCGATGGCGGTGAGATACCCCAGGGGTTGCGGTTATGGAGTTGCCTTAAGCACTAACCCGGCCTTTATTGAAATAGGATCTTCAGAAGAATTGAAACCCGGAAAAGATCTGACAATAATAGCTACCGGAACTACAGTGTTGCCTGCATTGAAGGCAGCTGAAATGCTTGAGCTCAACGATGTTGATGCCGGCGTGATAAACTGCCGTTTTGTTAAACCGCTGGATGAACAGCTTATTACCCGTGCTGCATCTGCCACCGGCAGAGTACTGGTGGTAGAGGAAAACGTTTTGTTTGGGGGGTTGGGGAGCATAATTGCACAAACTTTACATAATACTAATGCCCGACTGGATCAATTAAGCCTCGGTGATGATTTTGTTCAGCATGGCGCCCCGGAACTTTTACGCAAGGCCCTCCAGCTCGACAGCCAGGGCATCTTTGACCAGGCCCTGAAATTGTTTGGTGCTGATTTTGAAACTGAAATAACGCCTTTAAATAAGCAATCCCTGAGTGCAGGTCCATAATTAATACCAAATTATCCAGAGTTATACACATTATTAAACGGAGAGAAAGAACTATGTCAAAGGTGATCAGTGAATAAAAAAACCATCAGGGACATCCAATGCACCGGTAAACGGGTACTGGTCCGGGTTGATTTTAACGTCCCGATCAACGAAAACACCGGTGAAATTACCGATGACAGCCGCATAAGGGCTTCTCTTTCCACAATTGAGTATTTGCTAAACCAGGATGCCAGGGTCATCCTGTGTTCTCATCTGGGCCGGCCAAAAGGCAACAGAATAGAAAAATTCAGCCTTGCACCGGTGGCAAAAAGGCTTGGAGAGATACTGAGAGAGGAAATTAAGTTTGTTCCAGATTGTACCGGGCCTGAAGTCGAATTGTCGGTAGCCAGCCTTAGAAATGGCGAGGTTTTGATGCTTGAGAATTTACGTTTTTACCCGGATGAGGAGAATAATAGCCCGTTTTTTGCCAGGGAGCTGGCCCGTTTGGGAGACGTTTTTGTTAATGATGCTTTCGGCACATCACATCGAGAGCACGCTTCTATAGTTGGCGCAAGCCAGTACCTGCCATCAGTTGCCGGCTTACTTCTGGAAAGAGAGATAAACGCCCTGGGCCATATTCTTGAGAAGCCCGCCCGGCCTTTTGGGGTCCTGCTCGGCGGAGCAAAAGTCACTGACAAGGTTAAATTACTCGATAACGTATTGGGGCGGGTGGATTATATTATCGTCGGCGGGGGCATGGCGGCAACATTTTTAAAAGTCCAGGGATACGAAGTAGGCAGATCTCTAATCGATGGCTCGCTGGAAACAGCACGTATGTTAATAGATAAAGTAACTGGAAATGGAGTAAAGCTGGTTTTACCCGACGATGTCCTGGTGGCAGACAGCATTAACCCGCCGTCTACAACCGAGAATGTATTTATTGATCACATTCCAGCAGACAAAATGATTGTTGATATAGGCACACTTACTATTACCAAATTTACCGAAACACTTGAGAAATGCAGAACTGTTTTTTGGAATGGACCCATGGGAATCAGCGAAATCCCTGATTATGCCGAAGGGACCCGTACCATTGCCAGGGTGATGGCCAATTTGCTGGCCACCACCATAGTCGGTGGTGGCTCTACTGCCGAAATTATGACCGAAATGAAACTTGCCGAGAAAATGACTTTTGTGTCTACCGGCGGTGGCGCTTCCCTTGAATTTCTGAGTGGTGAGCCGCTACCCGGAGTTAGCGTGCTTATGGACAAAGAATTGGCCGCGGAAGCAGTTGAGCAACTGGAATCATAGTACTTTGCATAAAGGACGGGCAAAATTATAAATCAAAACAACAATAGTTTTATTGGTGACCTTTCGATAAAAAGCGAAAGCAAAATTGTACTTTTAGTAATCGACGGGCTGGGAGGTTTGCCAAAATATCCCGGAGAAAAAACCGAGCTCGAAACGGCCAGTACACCCAACATGGACAGCCTGTCAAAAACCAGCATATGCGGTTTTTCACTGCCTGCCGGTTATGGCATCACGCCGGGAAGCGCACCGGGTCACCTGAGCCTTTTTGGTTATGACCCTATGGAGACCTACATCGGCAGGGGAGTGCTTGAAGCGCTTGGAGTTGAGTTAAATGTTGAACCGGGTGACGTTGCTGCCCGCGGCAATTTGTGCACAGTAGATGATGCCGGCATAATTACCGATCGTAGAGCCGGGCGTATCTCTACCGAGGAAAACGCCAGGCGTTGCCGGCTGCTTGATGGTAAAACATTCGACGGAATTAAAGTAATTGTAAAGCCGGTCAAAGATCACCGCCTGGCTGTAATTTTAAGGGGAGAGGGTCTTGACAGCAGTGTCACAGACACCGACCCCCAGAAGACAGGTGTCGAAACCTTAGAATCAAAGGCCCACACCGGGAAAGCAGAAGCTACGTCTCGTGTTATAAACAAGTTTTTGCACCAGGCCAGAGACATCCTCAAAGGTCACGAACCTGCCAACATGTTATTGCTCAGAGGCTTTTCAAGCCTACCCACCCTGCCTACTATGCAGGAAATATACAAATTAACACCGGCTGCTATTGCCGGATACCCCATGTACCGGGGCCTGGCAAAGCTTGCCGGAATGGATATACTAAGCACCGGGCCGGATATTAGTGATGAGATTAACACACTTAGACAAAGCTATAGAGATTATGACTTTTTCTTTTTGCACATAAAAGGTGCCGATTCCGCCGGAGAAGACGGTGATTTTAACCGCAAGGTAGCAGTGATAGAAGAAGTTGACCGCTTCATTCCTGAAATATTAAAGCTCGAACCTGATGTTTTTATTGTTGCCGGGGACCATTCAACACCAGCGGCGCTCAAATCGCATAGCTGGCACCCGGTACCACTGATGCTTTACTCCAAATATTGCCGGCCAGACAATGTAGCCACCTTTTCCGAATCAGCCTGCACTTTGGGAGCACTGGGCACCATTCCGGCCACCGGAATAATGCCGCTGGCAATGGCCAATGCCTTTAAACTTAACAAATACGGAGCGTAATAAAATGCAGTTAACCCCTTTAATCGCCGGTAACTGGAAGATGAATACCACCATTGAGGAAGCATGCGCCCTTGTTTCCGAAATGCTCCCCGAGCTTAAAAGTATCAAAGGTGTAGAAATCGTAATTTGCCCTCCTTTTATTTCATTGCCAGCAGTGAACAATCTCCTCAGCGGCACCCCTTTATATGCAGGGGCACAAAACATGTATCACCAGGAAAAAGGTGCTTTCACAGGTGAAATTTCCCCGGTTATGTTAAAGGGTATATGCCAGTATGTTATCCTCGGCCACTCGGAGCGCAGGAACCTTTTTAATGAAGATGAAGAAATGATACAGAAAAAGGTAGACAAGGCCCTTGAAACCGGTCTTCAGCCTATTCTCTGCATCGGCGAAACTCTCTCCGAAAGGGAGCAGAAGAAGGCGGAGTCAACTATTACCCGTCAGATTGAGACTGCTTTCGAAAACGTAGACAACCCCGGAGAGGTTGTTATTGCTTAGGAGCCGGTGTGGGCTATAGGCACCGGCGTTGCCGCTACTGTAAATGACGTAAACCAGATGATAACCATTATTAGAAGCGTTCTATCGAATATTTACAACCAGGAAATTTCCAGAGAAGTTAGAATACTCTACGGCGGCAGTGTTAACAGCCAGAATTTCGGTAACTATATCAGCCAGCATGGCATTAACGGAGCCCTGGTTGGCGGCGCCAGCCTCAAGCCTGATGAGTTCATAAATATTTCCCGGCTGGCAGAACAATCATTAAGTTGATTTAACCTCTTTCTTATATGCAAAAAATTGTAACCATAGCAGGCCCAACAGGTGTGGGTAAAAGTCAAACAGCGTTAAAAGTTTCTGAATTCTTTCCCAGTGAAATAATCAGCGCAGACAGCCACCAGGTATACAAGTATATGGATATCGGCACCGCCAAACCCTCTCTTTCCGACCGACAGAAAGTACCACATCACATTATTGACATAATATACCCGGATGAAAGCTTCAGCCTGGCTGAATTCCAGGAACATGCCTACAGCTCAATCGAACAAGTTCTGGGTAATTCCAGGTTACCACTCCTTGTTGGAGGTAGCGGTCAGTATGTATGGTCTATTATAGAAGGCTGGCAGATCCCACGTGTGAAGCCAGACGTCGCCTACAGGGAAGAACTGGAAATGCTGGCAGCCAATGGTGGCACCGAATTGCTTTACGATAAATTAAAAAAGGCCGACCCCGAGGCATCAAAAAGGGTAGACCCCCGAAACACAAGACGCTTAATCCGTGCCCTTGAAATAGCCCGCCAGGGAGGGATGCAACACGCTATCAGTGCACCACGCTATAAGGTACTTATCATCGGTTTAACCGCTCCCAGAAAAAAGCTTTACCATATGGTTGATAACAGGGTAGATGCTATGATAGAGGCAGGATTTGTCCAGGAGGTAGAAAACCTTTTTAAAAAAGGTTACAATTTTAATCTGCCTTCAATGAGAAGTATCGGATACCGGCAACTGGGCCTGTATTTAAAGGGTGAAACGGATCTTGGTGAAGCTGTCGAGCGAATAAAACATGAGAACCACCGCCTGATACGCACGCAATACAACTGGTTCAGCCCGGATGACCAGAGGATAAACTGGTTTGACATAACAAAAGATAACTACATGGAAGCAATCATTTCGAAAATAGAGGAGTTCAACAACAGCTGATGGGTATTATTTTTACCAAGCTTGAAAGTGCCGGTAACGATTTTGTACTTATCGAAGAGGGTGCCACAACCAGGGGCTATTCTGAACTTGCCCGTTACGTCTGCAACCGTAATTTCGGCATAGGTGCTGATGGTCTACTGATACTTATCAATTCAGACAGGGATAATATCGGAATGAGGGTTTTTAACCCCGATGGCTCAGAAGCCGAGGCATGCGGCAACGGTTTAAGATGCCTGGTGAAATATGCCCTGGACAACAGGATTCTAACCAGCAAAACCGATATTATTAATGTACATACTAAAGCCGGGCAGAGAAGCGCCCGCATAATCAGGCAAAGCAGTGAGGGAACAAGCATAGAAACTACCATGGGTGCGCCAGAATTTAAACCAGGGCTTATACCGGTAAACATCGACAAAGAAGGGTGCACCAATATACTTGACATAAAGTTTATAACAGATTATCCACTTGAGATCAAAGAAGCCAAGCTTTTACTAAGTTTTGTATCGATGGGCAACCCACATGCCATACATTTTACCCACGAACCGGTCGAAGGTTTTCCACTGGAGAAAATTGGACCCGAAGTGGAAAATCACCCCCTTTTCCCCAACAAAACCAATTTTGAAATCGCCAGAGTGTTAACCCGCGACAGCATTGAAGCAAGGGTGTGGGAGAGGGGAGCAGGGGAGACTTTAGCCTGCGGCAGTGGAGCATGCGGAATTGGAGTTATTGGACAGCTAAAAGGTCTTGTCAATAATCCGGTAACCATTAACCTTCCCGGTGGCTCACTTAATGTGGAGTGGAAATATCCCGGGGAAGTATTGTTGCAGGGCACAGCCAGAACAGTTTTCACAGGGGAACTTTATAATAATAAATAATTAGAGGTTAGGAGTACATGAATCTATCAAAACGCTTATCTAGTTTACCGCCTTATCTTTTTGTGGAGATAAACCGCAAAATTGCAGAGAAACGGGCCAGGGGCGAAGAAATCATCAGCTTTGCCATTGGCGACCCGGATATGCCAACTCCGGATCACATTTTAGACAGCCTGTGCCAGGCTGCCCGCATAGCAGATAATCATCGATATCCGGAAACTGCCGGGTTAGACGAACTCCGCCAGGCTATATGTACCTGGTACAAAAAGCGTTTCAATGTCGAACTTGATCCGCAAAAAGAGGTTGTTCCTTTGATTGGCTCTAAAGAAGGTATCGGCCATATGGCTTTTTGTTTAATAGATGAAGGTGATATTGCCCTGGTGCCGGATCCAGGCTACCCGGTTTATGGTGTCGGCACCATTCTGGCTGGTGGTTCTGTTTATCCCATGCCGCTACTGGAAGAGAACCGGTTTTTACCCGACCTTGACTCAATTCCTGAAGATATACTGGAAAAAACTAAAGTTATCTGGCTGAATTACCCCAATAACCCCACCGGCGCCAAAGCGGATATTGGTTTTTTCAACCGGGTGGCAGAGTTTGCCGGTAAACACAATATCGCAGTTTGCCACGACAACCCGTACTCTGAAATTTATTTCGAGGGAGACCCACCGGCAAGCTTCCTTCGGGCTACGGGCGCCAAAGATACGGGGGTGGAATTCCACTCTCTTTCCAAAAGTTATAATATGACCGGCTGGCGCATAGGTATGGCTGTGGGTAATGAAAAACTCATAAAAGCACTCTCGACACTTAAATCCAACCTGGATTCAGGTATACCACAGGCAATACAACAGTGCGCTATTACCGCTCTTGAGAGTGACCCAACTGTAATCGCTAAAAATAATGATGTCTATCGAAAAAGGCGAGACCTGATCATCGATGTTCTCCGCGACATTGGGCTTGAAGTTCAGGCACCCCAGGCTTCATTATACATCTGGGCAAGGACCCCCAAAGACTATTCATCGGTAGAATTTGCAACAAGCCTGCTTGAGCAGTGTGGGGTAGCTGTAACACCTGGGGTTGGTTACGGTGTATATGGAGAAGGCTTTGTCCGCTTTTCCCTCACCACACATGATGCATCCCTGGTAAAAGGATTATCCAAACTATCCACCTGGAAAGACTATAAGAACCCTTTTAAATCCAAGAAATAAAAATAAGATGCTTGAGGACAAGGTTTATCGTAAAAGAAACTATTAAAACAGCCCCCGTGGCTGAAAAAGCGGTACTGGTCGCTGTTGATACAGGGCCTAAACAGCGCTCGTGGCCGGTAAAAGAATCCCTTGACGAGCTTGAGCAACTGACCCGCACAGCCGGGGCCAGTGTTGTTGGGCGCATTAGCCAGCAGATATCACAACCATCAAAATCCAGCTATATCGGTAAAGGTAAACTTGAGGAGCTCAAGGCCATGAAGGAGGAAGCCGGGTATACGCTGGTTGTTTTCGATGATGAACTGACAGCACTTCAACAACGCAACCTGGAAAACGCTCTGGAAGTAAAAATTATCGACCGCGCTGCATTAATCCTTGATATATTTTCAAAACATGCCCGGACGCGCGAAGGCATTCTCCAGGTAAACCTTGCTCAAAGTGAATACCTTCTGCCCCGGCTGGCAGGGCAATGGAGCCATCTTGAAAGGCTGGGCGGCGGGATAGGAACCCGTGGCCCCGGTGAATCCCAGATTGAAACAGACAGACGGCTGGTAAAACAAAGCATCGGCCGTTTAAAGAAACAAATTGAGAAGGTCAGGAAACACCGGCACCTGCACCGGAAGCACAGGCGCCAAAGCGGTGTCCCTGTTGTAGCCCTGGTGGGTTATACCAACACTGGAAAAAGCTCATTATTAAATGCATTGAGCAAGGCCAACATACTTGCCGAGGACAAACTGTTTGCAACACTGGACCCAACTACGCGGCGTGTTAAAATGCCGGATAAGGGCATCGCCCTTATGAGCGATACGGTGGGATTCATAAGAAAGCTTCCGCCTGGCCTGGTTTCTGCATTCAGGGCCACACTCGAAGAGCTCAAAGAAGCAGACATACTGCTGCATGTGGTTGATTTTTCAAGCCCTACGGCAGCCGACCAGTGCCAGACCGTTGAACAAATATTAGAACAGCTTGAAATAGGGGACAAACCAAGAGTTACCGCCTTAAACAAGATAGATGCTCTCCTTGACCTCACTACTGAATGGAATGAAGTTTCAGCAATCAATTTTTTTGAAAACTCAACGCAACTGCGTTATCCAAACACCGTCTTTGTTTCTGCTGAAAAAATGTGGGGGCTGGACAACCTGAAAGAAACTATTGCCAGGCTGCTGGAAGAACACAATGACACTTAATCGCAGGGCCAATAACCTGCAAGGTATTTTAAGGCAAACGCTTCAACAATTCATCGAATGCATCGAACCATTTTACCTTAATTTCATCCGGCCATGAAGGATCAAAGCCTGGAAATTTATCAATCAATAATTTGTCCACGTTAATTCCATTTGGCACGTTTTGTTCATCATGCACGGAACTAATCTTTGCATGGTTGGACGATTTTTGTCTGCTCTTTTTGGAAGCAGAAGCCGTCCTTGCCTTCCTTGTTTTTTTTATGATGAAAGGGGAGAGTGGTATTCGAGCATCAGTTGCAAAATCGATGAAAAATTTTATGCATTTGCGGGCTACATCAGCATTCACTTTAAAGTTGGCATACAAAATATCTTCAAACTGTGCGTATGTGGCCGTTTTATAATCCACAGGCCCATCAAAAAAGAAACCATAGCTGCTTCGGGCAATTTGGGCCATAATTTCGTCTCTTTGAAAATCCCTGGCAGCAACAAGGTTATACAGCGTAGTGGTCGGAACTCCCCCCTCATCGATGAGGCCCAGATACTTCAAGGCGCTCATCAACTGGGTTCCTGTGCTGCCGGAAAACTTGTCTCCCCAGTAACTGCGGTCGATGCGGGCCGGCACAGCATCGCTTAAACGGTCCAAAAAATTCCAAAACGACCGATAAGATACATATGGGGGTAAAGTTCGCCTGTTTTTGTCTACCATAATATTCCTTAAAAATTTGTCTCATTTTAACTGTTAGGACAAATATAATCAAGTGGCATTATTATTATGGAACTTATTAGGACAAATTAGGACGATATTTGACTGTTCGTTTAAAGCGTGTTTAAAATCTTGGCTAAACTTAAAAACACAGGAGGAATTTTCGAAATGGGATCAGCAATTGAATACCAAAAGTTAATGACCGAGATAGTCCACATCAACCTGCCTGGACCGCAGGAACCCACTGCCGGCATGAGCGGTGGCGAATTACTCCACGGATTTTTAGCCGAACTCTACCGTGCTCCCAACCCGGAGGTTAAGAATTTTATCAGCTCAATTTCCAACAAGTGGAACGTACATTTTCGCAATACAAATAATAACGGTAAAAAATAACAGGAGGGCAGATTGAAAGCCAGGAAAATAGGTGCCATCGACATTGGCACTACCAAGGTGTGTTCGTTTATTGCCGAAACCGATGGCACTGGCCTGCGCATCCTTGGTTTAGGTGTATCTTCAGCATACGGCCTGCAAAAAAGTCAGGTAATAAACATCAATGAAGCCAGGGAATCAGTTCGAAAGTCCATAAAAGCAGCCGAGCAGACTGCTGGTTGCCGCATGGATTCAGCTGTTATTACTATTGGCGGAAATCATGTTTCTTCTTCTAACAGACGGGGCGTAATCAGTATAACCGGAAATAAAAAACAAACCGTACGCCCCGCCGATATCAAAAGGGTACTTGGAATATCCAGAAGAGAAAACATAGGACCGGATGAAGTAGTGCTCCATCAGATACCCCGCTACTACCGGGTTGACGGCCAGGACGGAGTCAAAAACCCGGTTGGAATGCACTGCTACCGGCTGGATGTCGAAACACACACCGTTACTGCTTCTTTCACTGCAGTAGAAAACCTGAACAAGTGCATGTCCGGCACCGGGGTAAGCACAGACGCCATTGTCTTCGAACCGCTTTCAAGTGCCGGCGCTATTCTCCAGGAAGACGAAAAGCGTGACGGTGTATTGATGATCGACATCGGCGGAGGCTCGAGCACCATTGCCGTTTACAAGGATAACAGTATTTATTATTCGTCATGCGTATCAGTAGGAGGCAACCAGATCACCAGAGACATCTCACTGGGTCTTGGAGTTTCTCTTGAAATTGCAGAAGAGCTCAAATTACAGTATGGCTCACTGGTACCCGGAGCGTTCAAAGATGATGATGAATGCCAGATCGAAGAAGGCCACACCATTCCGCTTAAAGATTTACATGACATAATAAACATAAGGGTCGAAGAATTAATCCGCCTTGTTGTAATACAGGTACAAAAAGAAATGGGGGAGAAACAGGAACCGCCGACTTTGCTTCCAGCTGGAATAGTAGTTACCGGGGGTACTGCAAACTTGCCTGGTATTTGCGAGATGTTTCAGGAGATAACAAACATGCCCTGCAGAATCGGCCGCCCCCCGAGGCTATCGGGTGTAGCCGATAACATTTCCAACCCTGCTTTTGCAGCCAGCGCCGGTTTATTGATATGGAAACTCGAAAGCCTGGATAACCAGTATCTGCCCGAAATCTCAAACAATGGTTTCGTCAAAGACGGATTATTAAATCGCTTGTTTAAATTCCTGGCAAGAAAATAAAATCTAAAAATTAAAGGAGAAAATTATTCAGTGGGAAAGGTAAGTTATGTTCCAAATGGGGCCAACATAAAAGTTATTGGCCTGGGTGGAGCTGGGTGTAACGCTATTACCCGTATGATCAGGGAACAAATACGGGGAGTGGAATTTATTGCAATGAACACCGATGCCCAACACCTGGCTATAACTGAAGCACCAACCCGCATACAGCTCGGAGAGCGCTGTACTCGAGGCCTGGGTGCGGGCGGCAACAACCGAAAAGGTCATGAAGCCGCTGAAGAAAGCATCAGCGATATCAAGCAGCTGGTTGATGGTGCCGACATGGTTTTTATCACCGCCGGAATGGGTGGCGGCACCGGAACCGGTTCAGCTCCGGTTGTTGCAAAAGCCAGTAAAGACACTGGTGCTCTTACTATCGGAGTAGTAACCAAACCATTTGCCTTTGAAGGGGCAAGGCGAGCAGAAGTTGCCGAAGAAGGAATAAATGAGCTGGTAGACTATGTTGACACGATGATAATTATCCCCAATGAAAGGCTGTTTTCAATATGCGACGATAAAATGGGAATGGACGGAGCCTTTAAACTGGTAGACGAAACCCTGTGCCACGGTGTACAGGCAATCGCAGAAGTTATTACAGTCCCGGGTATTATCAACCTTGATTTTGCCGATGTTAAAGCGGTCATGAAAGACGCCGGCCCGGCATGGATGAGCATTGGAAAAGGTTCGGGCAAAAACAGGGCCGTGGCAGCTGCACAGGACGCATTGAGCGGCCCCTTGCTCGACGTATCGGTAAATGGAGCCCGGGGTGTGATATTCAACATATCCGGAAACAGCGACTTGACCCTGTTTGAAGTAAATGAAGCTGCAGAAGTTATTCGCCAGCAGGTTGATCCGGAAGCAAACGTTATTTTCGGCGTAACAAACGACAACCATGGCGAAGAAGAGGTTCGCCTCACATTAATTGCCACCGGGTTTAATGCACCCAAAAACGGCAAAACGGTAAGCAGGGATGACGAAATAAACAAGATCCTTAGAAACATAAAAACCGAAGCAGAACTCGAAGTGCCCAGTTTTCAGCGGCTGGGGCGTTTTATTTCAACCCGCCAAAACCAGCAGAAAAATCACCCGACAAGATCGAGCGCCGGGTTACGAAGATAGAATAAAAATAGTCTAAAAAGCAATTGCAATTTAGAAAGGCCTGGAATCAGATCCAGGCCTTTCTTCTTTGTTCATCCTTCTAAATAATTGCCACTGTTTTCAAAACCATTTAACCATAATTTCGTTTTAATTAAATATTTATGTCAACTATATTTGTTTAATAGTGGTTCGCACTATATTTGTTATGTCATATCACCAATCGTAAAACCTGACTACTTTACATAATTAATGCACAATAATTGACTGAAGTAATATAATGCATTTAAGATATACTATAATTTTTATGTGGCAATTTGAATCTAATATAACACAAATTATAAACCGTACACCGGGCGTTAAATCTTTTCGCTTTGCAATTAATCAGCCCGGGGTAAGATACCGGCCCGGCCAATACTTCTACGTTACCCTGGATATCGATGGCAAGCATCATGTTCACCATTTTTCATTTTCCAGCTCACCTACCGAGAAGGGTTATATAGAGTTTACCAAGCGCATTACAAACAGTGTTTATTCCACAGCTCTTGATCACGCCACTCCGGGCACCTGGGCACTTATTGAGGGGCCGGAAGGGTCATTTACTTTGACCCGTAAAAGAGAAAAGCTGTGTTTTATATGCGGTGGTATTGGAATTACGCCCTTGAGGAGCATGCTTATTTATGTAAAACAAAAACGACTCCCCTACGATATTACTTTACTGTATGCCAGTCGGAGCGCAGAGGATATTATATTCAGAAGTGAACTTGATGCATTAAACCTTGAAAATGCCAGGGTTTTACATTTTGTTTCCCGAAAAGATGGCAGTGCTTCCTCCAATCTTATTCAGGGTTATATTGACAAAGATGCCATAGCCCAAATGGTGCCCGATTATGACGAAAGGTTGTTCTACATATCAGGCCCCCCGGGAATGCTTGGGAGCATGCTAGAACACGTTACCGCTTTGGGTGTTTCTTCAAAACGGATAAAATTTGACGCATTTACCGGTTACCAATAAAGGAGAATGATAATATTATGTCTGAATTTTACAAAGCCATTAATACTGGCGACCTGGCAAACGGTGAAATGAAAAACATTGAAATCAACCGCAAAGACGTATTGATTGCCCGTGAAGGTGATGAATTTTATGCAAGCACCAACAAATGCCCCCACCTTGGAGGTAAATTGTCAAAAGGTGATCTGGATGGTCATGTGGTAACCTGCCCCCTGCATAAATCAAAATTTAATTTGAAAACGGGCGAAGTGATCCAATGGACTGATTTCAGCGGGGTTACTGGAGCAATAGCTAAAGCGGTAAAAAAACCAAAGCCCCTTAAGGTGTTTAAGGTAGAAGTAAAAGAAAAGGATGTTATGGTTGAACTTTAACCATAACATCCTTTTACTAAACTGATATTTAATTTTTAACTATTCATCAACCGGCTCAAGGGTTACGCTGATATTCTGGTAGTAAAGACCGGTCAGTCCTTCAAATCCCGAATCGGTGCCTACCAGCAACCAGAGGTCTCCGTCTTCAGTAGCAGTTACTGTATAGGTATGCTCATGCTCGATATTTACTGATGCATAAGGAAGTTCCGGTTTTTCAAAAGCTTCTTCTGCCGGGATTCCATTGGCTACATCACCTGCTATCGTAGCCGCCGGGCCTTCTCCGCTATTACCGCCACCCTTATCCACATTCATAACATAATAGTCATCTTCAAGTACTACTTTTGGCTCCTGGGCAGATCCGCCTGCTTTAAAAAACACCGATTCGCCCGGAGCACCGCCGATGCCCACAGCTCCACTGGGTGCATTGGAGGCAAAAGTAATGTTGTAAATCAGGCGATAAGTCTGGCCAGGCACAATGCCTTCATCAGCTCCGATGTGGCGTTTTAAAAACATGAAAACATCATCTGAGCGATTCATACTCTGTACATAATAACCTGTACCATCAATGCCCAGCTCTTCAGGCAGGGGTTTTATTGCCCCGTCTTTGTCAATCTCCATAACTGGAGAGTATTCAGCAAAACCATGCTCCCAACCTTGCTTTCCTTTACCAAAATCATATTCAAGGTCAATAGCAGAGGGCGCGGGATTCACGGTTCCTTTGCAACCAGCCAGAATTACTGCCAGCACAGTTATAACCGTAAATACCATCACGCTATGTGTCATTTCCTAACCTCCACAAAATTAATTTAGATACTTTTTACAGCGCTGTAATTTTCACACCAATCATAACGCTATAAAGTGGATAAGGTTAGTTTCTGGTTTGGTATCAATTCAAAAACGGCTAAAGTTGTTATTTTCATATTCTAATAATTTAAGGGGCAAGGCCGTTTGCCCTACCCCTTAAATTTTTTTGGCTAATTTTGGAACTGAAAAGGCCGTTATTTCTAGACCCAGCCCCTTAACTTCATAACATCCAGAACTGTCTTAAGGCTTACAACATATGCCGCCTGGCGCATATTAATCTTGTGTTTTTTGCTGGCCTGCAAAACAGAATGGTATGCCTCAGAAATTCTTTTATCCAGTTTCTGGTGAACTTCGGCTTCATCCCAGCGGTACATGTAAAAATTCTGCACCATCTCGAAATATGAAACGGTTACACCACCCGCATTGCATAAAAAGTCTGGAATAACGTGGATTCCGTTGGCAAACATTATGTCATCTGCTTCCGGAGTAGTTGGGCCATTGGCCAGCTCGGCCACAATTTTGGCTTTTACTTTGCCGGCATTTTTACTGGTAATCACATTTTCCATGGCCGCAGGTATCAAGACATCAACGTCCAGCTCGAGTATATCATCACTGGAAATGGTTTCAACACCCGGAAGGTTACATACCGACTTTGTTTCACATTTGCAGCTATATGCCTCATCCGGATCTATGCCGCACTCAGCATAAATGCTCCCCTGGCTGTCGCATGCAGCAACTATCCTGGCTCCAAATAAATCCCGGCACAGGCGCCCGGCATAGTAACCGGCATTACCATAACCCTGTATGGCAACGGTTGCCTTACTGAGGTCAATGCCCAATTCTTTGGCAGCTTCGCGAATAGTATACATTCCACCTCGAGCAGTGGCATCTCCCCTGCCGGGCGAACCACCCAAACTGACAGGCTTACCGGTTATAACGCCAAATTGCGGCTTGCCGGCGATAATCGAATATTCATCTGCCATCCATGCCATAATCTGGGGGTTGGTATAAACATCGGGAGCAGGTACGTCTTTGTCCGGCCCGATGAAAGGAAAAATGCTTCTAACATAAGCCCGGCTTAACCGTTCTAGTTCACCGCACGACATTTCTTTCGGATTACAGACAATGCCACCTTTTGCTCCTCCCAGGGGCAAATCAAGCAAAGCTGTTTTCCAGGTCATCCATGAAGCAAGCGCCCTTACCGTGTCAGCAGTTTCCTCTGGATGGAACCTCAGGCCACCCTT
>PUOQ01000100.1 GCA_003552785.1 Dehalococcoidia bacterium | reverse complement strand
GGTGGGCTTTTCTCATAAATCGGGCATCCCTCTTGCCACCGGTTTAATTAAAAACCGCTACATGGGGCGCACCTTTATTGATCCGGACCAGCGCTTGCGGGACCTGGGAGTAAAACTTAAATTCAACCCTCTCAAAGCAGTTCTGGAAGGTAAAAGGGTAGTGCTGGTTGATGACAGCATTGTTCGTGGCACTACTACCCCGCAGGTGATAAAACTGCTCCGCAAGGCCGGGGCAAGTGAAGTTCATATGCGGGTATGTGCACCGCCAATATGCCACCCCTGCTTTTTCGGGGTCGATATGGCCACGCGCTGGGAATTGCTGGCTTATCGTAAATCGGTTGAAGAAATTCGTCGTTTCATCCGGGCTGACTCGCTGGGCTACCTATCCATTGAAGGCCTCATCGAGGCCATCGGCCTTCCTGAAAATTTGTTTTGCCTGGCGTGCTTCACAGGAGAATATGTCCTGCCGGTTCAACTGGAGATGGACAAACTTGCACTCGAAGGCCTGCCCCGTAATGGTAGGCGCAGCAGGAGCAAGGTGCAGTTCGCTTCAAAACATAACGCCGCCCTTCCCTGATAAAGGCTGACCAGATAACTTCCAGTTTTGGTGCAGGTTTTTAGATAAGGGAAGAACCACCGGGTAACAACTGCGATCTATATGCAGCCTTTTATATCCTTCTCTGTGCCGGGAGTACTGGAGCCCGGAGCCCCGTGTATACGGCGGTCAATAGCGTCCCAGATTACCAGCAGGCTGGGAAGGACCAGTATAGCAGCTATCAGTGAAAAAACTATTGCATATACTATAACGAAACCAAGTTGCTGGAATGGTATCAGGGTAGACATAACAAGGACACCGAAACCTACAGCAGTTGTGATGGCAGAGCCCACCAGCGCCCCGCCTGTTTGTGATACAGTGCGTTCCAGGGCAAGCCTGCAGTTCGGGTTTGACGCCCGCTCCTCCAGGAAGCGCGAGCTGACATGAATATTAAAAGGAACTCCAATTCCTATAGACAGGGCTGCCAGGGTTGCTGTAACCGGGTTAATAGGTATACCGGTGGCTGCCATGGCGCCAAAGGTCAAAGCAAGGACAAGCCCTACCGGCATAACGGTAATTACACCGATCAAAGGTCGCCGGGAGTATATCGTATAATATGCAACCAGTAGCAGCATGGCGCCGCCAAGTGCAATCAGCAATGACAGAATCTGTGAATCCTCAATATCAACACTTTGTCTTGCCTGGGCTATTTCCTGTGACGTTATCACTACAGTATTGCCGCTGGCTTCTACGGGTTCAAAGGCCTGGTCGAGGCCATCAACAAGGCTTTCCAGCCGGTTGCTGCCGGCTGTTGTCCTGATATCTACCCGTGTGAGATAGGAGCCTTGATCGAGGGCCAGGACCTGCCCGGCACCCGGCGCATTGTTAATTAAAAAATCATAAATGGCTCTAACATCAGTGCCGTCTTCCACCTTAAAGCCGTGGCCTATACCCAGTTCTGCCAGCTGGTCCCCCAGCCCTGCAGCATATGACTGGCCTATAACAGATGCAATCGAGTTGGCATCAGCGAAATCTCCAATGACCTGGACACCGGGTATGTTTTTGATTTCTTCAATAGCCCTTATGAGAGCGTTATGGGACTGTGGTGCAGCAATGTTGCCGGTGATCAGCACCTGAGTTCTTTCCTCGAAGCCACCATCAAATTGCTCCGTCAGGGTATTAAATGTTTCAAGCACCGGTTCATTTCCGGGCACAAAGTCTGTCAGGTTGAATTCGCTTTCCAGCTGGGTAAAACCATAACCGCCCAGACCAGCAAGGATCAATGCCACTGTCACAGTAGCAAACGGCGCTTTTTTAGCCAGCCAGGCAGTTTTACCAGCTATGGTGGGTAATGCCCTCTGGGTTTGGCTGGAAAGTTCCTTCAGGGGCAGCGTTCCTTTGCGTGCAGCCCTGCGGTCAAGTATGATCCGGGCTGCAGGCAGCATGGTGGCTGTGAGCAAGAAGGCTGCAGAAATTCCTACCGCCGCCAGAACGCCAAGAGTTGCCAGAAAGGAAACCGGGCTGAACAAATTGGTTAAAAAACCAATGGCGGTAGCCCCTGTAGCCAGCAGCAGTGCGAACCCGGCAGTTCCCATGGCTATGCGGAGGGCTTTCTCGGGATCGCCGCTCGAACCTGTTTCAAAGCGGTAACGAGCCAGAAGGTGAATGCCAAAATCAACCCCCAGCCCAACTATTAGAATGGGCACTATTTGAGTCTGGGGTGAAAAATAGTCAATAAGGTTAAGATAATCGGGCCCGAGAAGCACCCCTATGCCCTGCATCCAGACCACGGCTGCAAGTATCACCATCAGGGTTAACCCGACATCGGCAGCAGTTCTTCTAATGATAACCCTTTTTCTTCCTGGTTCGGGCTTGAGCCAGTACACAGTGGCCAGAACCAGTAAAATAATTCCCAGGGCTGTTGCAAACAACATCCCGATTTCCGGTCCCGGATCACTGTCTGTCAGCATCAACCCGAAACTGAACGGGGTTAATGTAATGCCGTCAGCTGGTTTGGCAGTTTTTATGACATCGGCCATTTCTCGCTGCTGGTCGATTACCTGCATTGAATCCAGCCCGGAAGTGTCCTGAAAGACAAGCATCAGGCCTGTACCGGGAGGGTCCCCTGAACCCAGTAAACCGGCAAGCAGGCCCTGAAATTGCGCAGGTGATTCCTCCAGTACCTGCAGGCGCAGATCTGCTACAGTATTGTCATCAATACTGGCAGGGTCCAGGCCGGCGGATTCTGCCGCCCGGGATACACCGCTCAAAAAGCTGATTATTGGAGGCTGCTGGCCGGATTCAATCAAAGTATCTGAGGCCTGGCTGTTGAGGATAGCGCTTTCAATCGAATTGAGAGTTTCCAGTGCTTTGGCTGATCGAATATCTCCCTCAGATTCAATTACTACCTGCAGTACAGATTGCGGGGTGCCGAAAACTTCATCTATTGTGCCAAGTGCCCGGGTCAACTCATTATCGTCAGTAGCCATCTCCTGAACAGTAACAGACTGCGTTGCGAAAGCACCGAAAACAGCGGTCAGGGTTAAAACGCAGACCAGTACGAGCACCGGTTGTTTAATAACTGCTTTTGAAAGGATTTTAAAAAAAGTTTGCATTGATTTACTTTTGGTTATATTGTATCTGGAAGATTACAATAAGCTTGATTAGTCCTTCGATTTTATTATTAACATTGTGTTGCTGCAACGAAGCAGAGTATAGCATATCTTTTATTCAGGATTATAAAGCCGCCATTTTGTTTGTTAAATCCCTTTTTTGACGCTATAATTATTAGTAATGATAATTGCTATTAATAATTTCACATTAAGCACGTGCCTGTCAATTCATGCGGGCGAAAAGGTGGCAAGATTATGAACGTAAAAGAAATGAAAAGGGATGATGAATGGAAAAGCAGGCTCACGCCCGAGCAATACCGGGTTACCCGCTTGAAGGGTACAGAAAGAGCTTTTTCTGGAAAGTATAATCAATTTTACGAGGCGGGTGTATACCGGTGTGTATGCTGCGGCAATGAGCTTTTTGATTCAGAAGCCAAGTTTGATTCCCAAACAGGATGGCCGAGCTTTTTTGAGCCGGTTTCTGACCGGAGCGTCAAAACTGATTCAGACCATGGTGGCGGCATGTCAAGGACCGAAGTAATGTGCCGGACATGCGGGGCGCACCTTGGCCATGTTTTTAATGACGGGCCCATGCCAACGGGGCTTCGCTACTGCATTAACTCGGTTGCTCTTGATTTTACCGGCAGTAAAAAAGATGATTGTTGATGATAAGGCGCTCAGTAAAAACCACAATAGCTTTGTCCATAACCGCTGTATTAATAATTATGAGTGCACGGCTGCTTTCATAAAACAAGTATCCCCCAGGAAATGCTTTATCGCCCGGGTTGTAAATTTGCAGTCCGGGCGCTGGAGTTTTAAAATACCTCGACT
>PUOQ01000122.1 GCA_003552785.1 Dehalococcoidia bacterium | reverse complement strand
GGGACTTATTGAGTTCTTCCTCTTCCAGCTTTTTAAGCTTATCGCGCACTGCATCAGCCACGAAAGCACTGCGTTTACGCTTGCTGATGCGCGTTTTGAGTGTTTCGGCAAGATCTTCGGGCATAGTAAAATTAATCTTCAAGGTTTTCATGATTATACCTACTATTTATCTCTACTTTTAGTGAGTATATACCCCCTTTTCAGGCACTGTCAAGGGGAAGGGTTGGAGGAACCGCAATCACTAAACTTCGAGCTGGCATTAATGGAAGCCTGGGCACCAGAGGGGTTATTTTGGAGGGTTGGTTGCCGCCGCCCCAGAGACCGAGATTGCCGCGCTTTGCATCCGCAAAGCTCGCAAAGACAGTTCGTGGGCTTGCCCGGGCGTTATGAAGCGGGGCGCTGATTCGGATTGTTGATGTATATGCACTGGGGTAGTTTTCGTTTGCACCATGCACAATCCCCGTGAGATTCTTCACTTACGTTCAGAAAGACATTTGTTTTTCTATGCGTCATCCTGATAGCGCATGGCGCTGAAGGATCTCACCCGGATTGTGGTTTAGCATACGTAAAGTCATCGCGAGGAGGCCTGCAAGGCCGACGCGGCGATCTCGGTGTTTGGGGAGGAATAAAGACGATGGCATGGGAGAGAGATGCCATTAAGAATAAGGTGCTGATACAATTTGGTTGTTGATATATTATAACAATATTGTTATAATATACCTTGAATGTGGGAAATAGCTTACTATGAATCGAGTTCAGGTAGATATCCGGTGGCAAAGTTTATTGAATCTTTGGACGTTAAGTCAAAAGCCAAAATAGCCAGAACCATTGATTTGCTCGAAGAATTTGGGGCTAACCTGGGCATGCCGTACGTAAGATACCTTGAAAACCAGCTTTGGGAATTGAGAGTAAGATATAGCCATAAACGTCATCGAATTATTTATTTTTTATATAACGGGAGGGAATTCGTTCTTCTTCATGGTTTTACCAAAAAGACTGGCCCTGTATCTAGAAAAGACATCAATCTGGCCGAAGCCAGAAGGAATAATTATTTGACCAGGGGGAATAAAAGCGAATGAATTGGAAAGAACATAAGAAGCAGTTGCTGGCTAACCCCGAATTTAAAAAAGAATATGAGAAGCTGGAACCTGAATATAAGCTTGCATCGACATTAATAAGGCTAAGATTGGAAAAAGGGCTCACGCAAGAACAACTGGCAAAAATGCTTAATACTAAACAGGAAAGCATTGCCAGGTTAGAAAGCGGCAGCTCATTACCTTCTCTTTCTACCATAAAAAAGGTAGCCGAAGCGCTGGATGTGGAAATGGAAATTATACTGCGTCCGAAAAATCGTGTAGAGAAAGTTAGCTAACTTGATTTTGTCATAATGTTATAACTATATTCATAAAAGATTCTCCGGCGCTTTCAACGCCTCTGGATGCGCGCTTTGTGAACGCAAAGCGCGGCGGTCCCGGTTGGTGGAGCAAACACAGGCCCAGTTTCCGTATATACCCTGCACAATCCCCGTGAGATTCTTCACTTGCGTTTAAGAAAGACAATTGTTTTCGGGTTAGTTGGCAGTTATACCCCAACCTCGATCAGGGTGGCGGTGGTAGCGGGCGGGGGAATTTCCAGCCCCTCAACCCTAAGTCCTTCAAGGTGGAATTCGATAGCTGCTTTCATTTTTTGCACTACTTCTTCAGCGTCTGTGCCGGTGGCTATGCACCCCGGTATATCAGGGCAGTATGCAGAGTAATTGCCATTGGCCTTTTCAATTACTATTGTGTATTTAAACATCCCCTTACACTCCTTTCAACCCCGGTTGCTTCAATATGCTATTCAAAGTCCCTTTGGCCACATCATCATTAGGATTCCCGGAAATAGTTACCAGACCTTTCTTTTAACCGGATGCTTGTATTGTTTGTGATCCCCTTTTGTTCTGGCGAAGATCGATGCAATATCATTGAAAGAACGCTCACCAATTTCCCTTTATCATCTACGACAAGCTTTTTGTTAAATTTTTCAGCCATTTCTATTTTTCTTTTCCCGTCTTTAATTCCACCTTCTGAGATTATAGCAAAATATATGTTTTAATCAGTGTAGCAGAACCAATATTAGGAAGGGCTATGAGTGAAAGCATACTCTGGGCGAATTTGAAAATAAATTGGGTAATTTAATCGTTATCGGTATATGTCTCTTCGATGGCCTACATGAAGAATGGTTATAACCCTCTTATTGTTATCAATTTCATAAATAATACGATATTCACCTGCCCGGATGCGATAGCCTTCCCGACCAACAAGCTTCTTGCAACCGCGAGGCTGAGGATTACTGGATAATTTTTGAATTGCTGCTTTGGTTCTATAGTAGTTTTTAATAGATAAACTTGAAAGTTCTTTCTGAGCACAGCGCAGAATCAGGATTTTGTAGAGCATTGCTGCGATTTCTCAATTTCATTAACTGCCTGTTCAAATGGAATTGCTTTATCACCAGAAGCTTTAGCCGCATCATATGCACGAATGGACTCCAATTCTTCCTGGTCTGCTATTAGCTTGCGATAAGTTTTGATGTCCAAGAGAACGCTCACCAACTTCCCTTTATCATCTACGACAAGCTTTTTGTTAAATTTTTCAGCCATTTCTATTTTCCTTTTTCTGCCTTGAATTCCATCTTTCAAGATTATAACAAAAATAACTGTTCAATATAAGTAAAGCAACCCAACCTCAACAGATGTCTATTGCCGGGAAGCCAACAGGCCGATGCGGCGATCTCGGTAAGTGGGAGGGGTATAAATACAAGGCGCCTTAAAATGGTATTTCAGGGTTTGTTGCCGCCGCCCCGGATACCGAGATTGCCGCGCTTTGCATTCGCAAAGCTCGCAACGACAATTCGGGGGCTTGCCCGGGCGTTATAAAGCGGAGTGCTGTTTCAAATTGTGGTCGTATATGCACTGGGGCAGTTTCCGTATGTACCATGCACAATCCCCGTGAGATTCTTCACTTACGTTCAGAAAGACAATTGTTTTTCTATGCGTCATCCTGAGGAGCGCATAGCGCTGAAGGATCTCACCCGGATTGTGGCTGGCCATACGTAAAGTCATCGCGAGGAAGGGCGAAGCCCGACGTGGCGATCCCGGTAGTTAAGGAGGGGAGGGGCTTACCGCCTGCGGCCGGTCCAATATATAAGGTAGGCTATGACGCCAACCAGCACGCCCCCAACCACAACAACCACCCAGACATACAGGGGCACCGGGCGCTCCGGCACCACCAGGCTCGGGGTGGGGAGGTCTTTTTCCGTTTGAGTCAACGTTACTGCAGGTACTGCATCGACAGCTACCTCCTGCGGCGGGGGTGGAGAAATGGTCAGGGGTGGTGGCGTGGTATAGGTGACATTTATATCCGGCGGGTCGGGTATTTCAATGGGTTTGAGGGTGGTATGAAAATTCTGAATGGGCGACCAGTAGCTCTTGGAACCATCCGGAGCCACCGACCTCACCCGCCAGTAGTAGTTGGTGTCGTACTTCAGGTCGCGGGCTTCATAGGTGTAACCGGTAGCGGTAATGTTTTGCACAAAGGCTGTCAGGTTGGGTATAGCAAAACCGGGGTCGGTAGTCAGCTGGATTTCATAGCGAACGGCTCCTTCAGCCGGCAGCCAGACAAAGGAAGGCGCCAGGGAAGCATCCTGCATGCCGTGATACGGCACCTCCGGCTCCGGGTGCAGTATATGCCAGATAGTAGTCAGCCTGACGGCCGGAGTTGAGAAACGGCTCTGGAGCGGTTCGCCCTCCAGGGCGCGTACGGTAATTCGGTAAGTGGTGGCATATTTAAGCCCGGGCACTTTAGCGTTATGGCTGAACCCCCCGGGCGCATCCTCCTCGACAGGCACTTCTTCTTTTATAACTTCCCTGCCGTCATCAAAGTATATTTCATAAGCCTCTGCCCCCGGGATATGGTCCCAGGAAACATTTATGGTCTTTTCTACGCTGGAGGGGTCGAGGTCCACCTCAACAGCGCTGACATTTACCACCCTTCCGGTAAGGGTATCTTCAAGGGCATGCAACCCTGCACCATCAACAACAGTCCACAGGGTATTCGAAGTATAGGTTCCCCAGAGGCCAGCTCCACCGGTTACCGGTTTTAAGTCCCAGCTGTTGTCCCTTTCGCCAACAAGCAGGCGGAACAAATGGGCGCCGGAAGCGGTGCCGGGGGATGAAACACTGCCCGAAGAAACGGCATACAGAGTATCATCCGGTGAAACTAAAAGCCCGCTGAAGCCGGTGGCTGATGCGCTGCTTCCTTCACCGAGGTTGTCCTTGAGAGTGGTTGCAGGTAAACCTTCCTGCTCTTTAGCTACTGTCATTAAAACCGTATCCCCGTCTGCCTCTGCAGCGGCATAAAGGGTTCCATCCGGCCCCAGGGCAACCAGCACGTCCCCATCGATACGGGTAGAAGTTTCATCTATATAAGGCCGGGCTGCCTTCCAGCTGGAGCCGCCATCGGTGGAAACGGCTATATAACCACCTGCCATTCCGGCTGCGATAGTGCCGCCGCGGCGGTCTATGGAAACACCTTCCACCGGAACCCCGTCGAGGCTGGCACGGGTGCGTCCGGGGCCAACCGCCCGGGTCTCCCAGAAAGCGTTCCCGATCAGGTTAACGGTGGAAGAGTCAACCACCACCCAGTCCACCGGCACCCCGACGGCATCGGGAACTCTGCGCCAGTAGTCAAAACTGTTGCCGTCATCGCCGGAGCGGTAAAGAAGCCAGTCATCACCATCATAACCGGCAAGCACAACTGTGTCACCATCCCTATCCCAGCTGAGCATGGCAATCGAGTTTAATTCAAGGCTGGCTCCACTGTCCCTCAAAAGCCAGCCGGGCGTTTCTGAAGCGGCATCTCCGGTGTAGAAAATGTAATCGACCCCATTATATGAAACAAGCATCAAAGCCGGGGTTGATTCCCCCGGTTTGAAGGCCATGTCCTTAATATCGTCAAACTGTATATCCAGCCGGCTGACGCCATCCCAGTGGAGGCCGCCATCGGTGGTCCGGTAAACACCGCTGACACCTTCATGGGAATAATAATCACTTACACCCACGTAAGCGGTGCCGGTCCGGTTGAAGTCCGGCGCCATATAAACATGTCCCCAGAAAGGTGCCGCCGGGCTGCGGCCGGCTTCCCGGAAGGTATTGCCCCCGTCCCGGCTTGAGAGTACGGTTCCGGTCCAGGATTCAATGGTAATTATGCTGTCCCCGCTTACCGCAACACTGCCGACAGACCTGTCTTCTGGTAAAACCGGCAGGGCTTGAGTACTTCCGGGGTCGATGTTTTCATATTCCCCGATCACGTGGTACAGGTTGCCACCGGAGCTGTCGTATTCTTCAGCTACGGCTACAAACAGCTCCGGGTAAGCGGCAGTATAGTTGCTGCCAAATTCAATATCCACAAACGGTGTCCAGGGGTGGGGGTCGCCGGCGGCATTTTCAAACTCAACTTCGGCAACGGTGTTTCCCCAGTTGCCGGCTCCCCGGGTGGAGGTTAATTTCAAATTGCCGGTATCTGCATCCTGGCTTACCGCCCAGATAAGTTCAGTTTCATCAAAATTCCTGCAGAAGGAAACTTCCACTGCCATGCCGCCATCGATATCCATACTGGTCCAGCCGGCAAACTGGCCTTCGGCCATGATAAAAACATCCTGGTCGGCGGCAACAGCAATATAGTGCGTGCCATTCTGCAGCCAGATGTCCATATCATACATACGGCCGGTGCTTATGGGCGGAGTCAGCCCGGTGCTCCGTCCAGTTCCCCTGTCTTCTATACGGTAAACATCGCCGTTAAGGGTGGCTACAAATACAGGAGCGCCCTCCCCCCAGCCGGGGGATGTGTGTATGGAAACCGGGGTCTGGCTGGTTTCATCGGCATAATCATAGGGGTCGTCATCAACCAGGCCGGTAAGGTTGGTGGATTCCCACGTAAAGCCGTCATCGGTGGAATACATAATGTCCCAGGTGCCGTCTCTACTGGTAGTTATGTTGTGCTCGATATCCATGTAAGCGTCATAGCCAACATGGCCGCCCCCCTGAGGGGGTTCGTAATAAAAGGCAGCAAAGATGGTGCCGTCCGGAGCAACCTGCATAACCCCGGTTTCGGTATAGGGGGCGGTATGGGGCATGCCAACTTCCCCCCACTCATTTTTCCCGGGGCCTTTTTTATCCTCTGCTTGAACGGGAGCCCCCAGCAAAGCACCGAAGACCAGCGCCAGCGCTACTGCTGCCGGGAGCAACCTGGTTGAATTAAATTTCATAAAAGTATTCTGGTATTTGCTTTCAAAACCTGGCGGCATGGCCGCATATAAAATTATTTCTACATATTATAGCAGCCGGGCGAATAGTTCAATAGCTCAGAGTGTTATAAAAGGGCAATCTGTTTGATTTCTTTAATCGATGCGGGCTGTTAGAACAATTTTTAAGGGTTATAACATGCACCCGCCCCGGCTACGGCAGGCAAAGGCAGAACCACCCCTGTGAAGCCCGCCGCCTACCTGCAGGGGCTGTTAAACATCTCCAGCCTGGGAACGGAACCATCCAGGCTGAGGGTACTGATGCTGCCATTGGACATCCAGAAGCGGCTTACGTTTTTCAGCGGCATTTCAAGCGCTGTGCACACCACGGTGAGGATGATGAAGTAATGCGTCACTACCAGCACCGTCTCTTCTTCGTGCCTGCCGGCAATGGTTTGAATGGCCTCCCATCCCCTTTTCTGAACATCGCTTATGGATTCCCCGCCGGGCGGGCGGCGGAATTCATCTCCGTTTTGCATCTCGGCAATTATCTGGGAAAAGCGTTTGCCCAGCTCGGAAACGGGAATGCCTTCGTAGGAACCGGCATTTATTTCTACCAGCTCCTCCATGGTGGTGATTTCCAGGTTATGCGGTTTGACGATAATCTGTGCTGTTTCATAAGCACGCGAAAGCGGGCTTGAATAAACAGCGGTGAAATTTTCCTTCTCAAGGGCCCTGCCGGCCCTTTTTGCCTGTTCCCGCCCGTAGTCGTTCAAGGGAATATCACTCTTCCCGCCCTGAACGCGCATCTGGCGGTTCCATTCCGTTTCTCCGTGGCGGACCATTATAATACGTGCCATTTTAAACCGGTTCTCCTTTATGAGGCATCCAGCACCAGCCGGTTGCGGCAAATCTTTTCGGGTTCACTCAAGCCAAGTGCTTTTACCACCTGCTCCGGCCTGCCCGAACCTTCGCTGTCGCACTTGAGCTCCATAGAGACAAGGTAACGGTCCGGCGTGGCATCTGCAAGGTATATATCAAAAATTTGTTCTCTTATGTCATACTCGCGCTTTTTATGCTGGCGCATATGATACCAGGGCAGGCTTTCCAGATTCAAAAGCCATTCAATTGAGCTTTCTACTTTCGCCGGTTTGCCCCCGGGGCAAATCTCAACGGTGTAAACCGCACGCCGCACCTGTGCCTGAAGGGAAGGTGAATTTACAGGCACCGTCATGGCCTGGAGCACTTCAATGCCAGGCGGCAACTGGCGGTTCAGCCGGACCATCAAAGAGTGCGGGGCTACAACAGCGTTAACAACCACGTCCATAAGTTCGTTTTCAGCCGTAACACCCAGGGGCAACGGCGCTGCCAGGTGAATGCGGGGGTGGGGATTGAAGCCTTCCGAATAGGCAAGCTCTATACCGGCGCGCCTGAACGCCCGGTGCCACAACCGGATTAAATCCAGGTGGGAAATATACTTGAGCTCAGGGCCTCTTGAAAACCTAAGGCGTAGCCGCTGCATCCTGCTGCTTGGCTTCCTGTGTTACCAGCACCTCTTCTATTTTCTTGCCTTTCATTCTGGTAACCACAATTTTGAGGCCGTTATAACGAAGCACCTGCCCCTGCCGCGGAAACTTGCCCAGGAAACTTAAAATAAAACCGGCCACGGTCTCATAATCCCCTTCCGGCAGGTTCAGGCCGAGTTCTTCGTTGGCCTCTTCTATACGCATGCCGCCGTCAATCTGAAAGGTATATTCGTTAATGGTTTCGTATTCTTTTTCAGCCGCAGCCAGCTCATCACCCACCGGGCCTACGATTTCTTCCATCAAGCGGCTGAGTGAAACGATGCCCGCGGTTCCGCCGTATTCATCGATGACAACGCACATGCGGAAGTTTTTATCCCGCATTTCGGTAAACAGCTCGCTTACCCGCTTGGATTCAGGCGTAAAATAAGCCGGCCGCATAAGTTCATCCACCGGGCTTTCCATTGCGCCGCCGTTTTTGGCAAGATGCATCATGACATCCTTTATGGAAAGAATGCCGATTATATTGTCCAGGTTTTCTTCATACACCGGGATACGGGAAATGGGGTATTCGGTATACACCTTGAAAAAATCCCCGAGGGTGGTGCCTTTTTCCACGGCTACTACTTCAGTCCGGGGCACCATCACATCGCTAACCGGGTTGTCGCCAAACTCGAATACGGCATGCAGAAGCTCTGCTTCCGACTTTTCTACCGAGCCTTCCTTGTGGCCGACGGTTATCATGGCGCGGATTTCTTCCGGGCTGGCAAGCAAGCGCTGCGAGGGGTCCCCGCCGACCATCCGGGTAACACCGGCAGCTATAAAACTCAAGACACTGACTGCCGGGGCAAAAATCCAGGAAAGAGCCTGGATGGGCCTTACCACGAAAAGAGCCAGTTTTTCGGAATGTATCGAAGCAAAGGTTTTGGGTGTGGTTTCGGCAAATATAAGCAGAAGCACGGTTACCATAACAGTGGCCAGCACCATGCCCCACTCTTCACCCCAATAGGATACCGCCAGCACAGTACCGATAGCGGCGGCTGCCGTGTTTACGAGGTTGTTCCCCAAAAGAATGGTGGATAAAAAACGCTCCGGGCGCTCGATCATTTTAGCTACCCGTTCCGCCCGTTTTTCACCTGTTTCCACCAGGTGCTGGATACGGTAGCGTTCGACGCCTACAAAAGCTGTTTCTGAACTTGAAAAGAACGCGGAAATAATAATGCAAAGAACAAGAGCGCCCCAGTAAAGGGCTTCAACTGGCAATTCTTAACTCACCTCTTTTTGCTAAACAAGTAACCCCACGGCAATTATTTTTCGCCAGGTGGCATATAAAGTCAATAATATCACCCCTATCAAAGACTGTCAAAAGCTATGCCCGGCCGGGTTACATGGCGTATAATATTTGCTGAAATGAGCCGCAAAAATATTCCCATACTTGAAGACAGGGTGTTTGAATTTATCTGCAGCCGGAACCTGATAAAGCCCGGCAACAGGGTGCTTATGGCAGTTTCCGGCGGGCCGGATTCGGTGGCGCTTGCCCACATCCTTTACAACCTGAGAAAGGCACTCGATGTGTCTCTGGTAATTGCCCACCTAGACCACGGCCTGCGTGAAGACGAATCCGCTGCAGATGCACTTTTCGTCGCAGATTTTGCCCAGCAACTGGGTTTGCCCTTTTCAATAGGCGGGCGGGATGTGGCAGGTTACCGCAGCAAGCACAGGCTCGGCCTTGAAGAGGCCGCCAGAGAAGTCCGGTACCGTTTTTTAAGTGAAGTTGCCGCTGAAACCGGGGCAGGCCTGGTTGCAACCGGCCACACCCGGAGCGACAACGTCGAAACCATCCTGATGCACCTGATACGCGGCAGCGGCACTCTGGGCCTGAAAGGCCTTCCGGTTAAAACCACCCGGCATGAATATAACGGCGTTCAAATTGAAATCATCCGGCCGCTGCTTGGAATAAGCCGCGACGAGGTCAAGGCATACCTTTCTGAACGAAACATTCCCTCCAGGCAGGACAGCACCAACCAGGAGCTTTCACCGCTGAGAAACCGCATCCGGCTGGAGCTGTTGCCTATGATTAAAAATTACAACCCCGCCGCAGATGAAGCCCTGCTGAGGCTGGCAGACATTGCCAGTGAAGAGCTCGACTATCTTGCCCGCGCCCGTGATGCGGAGTGGGAAAAAGTTGCCTCCCGGGCAGATGATTGCGTAATACTGGAAAAAAATCCTTTCAAAGCCCTGCACCCGGCTGTAAGGCGTTCAATACTGCGCCGGGCACTGGAAGAGATCGCCGGAAGCCTCAAGGATTTTGAAGCCGGGCACATTGAAGATATTCTGGCCCACCTGGATAAACCCGCAGGCAGGCAGGTTGTACTCCCGGGGGGCATCACCTTTACAGTGGAGTATTCCCGTTACCTGCTGGGAAAAGATCCGGAGAAGCTTTGCCCCTACCCCGAGCTGGAGGGGGAGGTGGCACTCAAGATCCCCGGGAAATCAATAGCCGGAGGCTGGAAAATTAAAACAGAAGTGCTTGAAGGCGGCAAGATGCCGGAGGGCGCCGGGGCGTTTAAGGCTTGCTTCGATTACGATAAAACCGGTAAAAGCCTGGTTTTGCGTGAGCGCCGGCCGGGGGACCGCTTCATCCCGCTGGGAATGAAGGGTGAAAAAAAGGTAAAAGACTACCTGATAGATGCAAAGGTGCCTCGGCTGTGGAGAAACCGCATTCCCCTGATTGAATCCGGCGGGCATATAATCTGGGTCGTCGGGCACCGTATTGACGACAGGGTGAAAATCACACCCCAAACCAGGAAAGTGCTTTGTATTGAAATGGAAACAGGCAGGGCGCAGGATGAACACCGGCCGTAATAAACTGTCTCTTTATTGAAGATAAGTCGCGTGGCAGCCAGTTGCAGGTAATTAAAACAACCTGGGAAAATAACCGGCGCGGGTTTTAAGCCAGTCGAGGGCTTTCTTGGTATCCGAGGCAATCTTTTCCTTGTCCTGGTGGGCCAGGCGATATTTAAAAAGCCAGTAGATGAATTCAGCCTCATTTCCATCTCCGTCCCTGCCCCGGGAGGAAGCATCCTGGCCCTCAAAGGCAGAGCGCAACCGGCGCCTTTCCTCTCCATATATGCGGAGGAAGGCTTCATCTGCGGCGTTTTTTGGCCGCCTGAGGCCGATAGAGTAAACTTCCTTGACTACTTCGGACGAAACCGCCTGAATTAAAGCTGCCTCCACCGTAACCCCGTACAGGAAGTTCAGGTACCGGTTGTATTTCCCCGTCCCGATCAACTGCCTGGCCTCTTGAGCGCTTAGTTTTATGGGCGGTTTACCTTTTTTCAGGAAATGGTCCAGCTCCTGAGGGGGGACAATATCGCTCACGGCCTCCAGCAACTCCCTGGTGAGGCTTATCCAGTCCAGTGCATCACCGGCAACCAGGAAATTGTCCTCGGGGTAATCACGCACGGCTTCAAGCAGAGCCAGGTACCAGTGTCTTCCGGATTGAATGGAAGACCTGAGCCGGTGCACTACCTCCTGTTGCGAGCTAACCGGAAAGGCCGTCATTTCTTCCCCCGGCTAACGACCGCAACAGTGTTTGTATTTCTTGCTCGACCCGCAGGGGCATAGTTCATTGCGGCCCACTTTCTTGCCCCCGGCGGTTACCGGCTTTGGTGACGGAGCCCGGGAACCGGGCGCCCTGGACGAGCCTTGAGGGGGAAGCATTCCCGGCCCCGTAGCCCGCAGCCCGGAAGGCGGTTCTATCTGCCTTTCGCCCTGTTTAACGATATTCATGCGGAATATGCCCCGGGTGACTTCCTGGCGTATGGTATCCAAAAGCATCTGGAAAGCTTTAAAGCCCTCCCTCTTGTAGGCGTCAGGGGCTTTGGTCTGCCTGAGTGTTTGCCAGCCGGCCTGCAGGCGCATATCTTCCATATTGGTAAGGTGTTCCACCCACAAACTATCCATGGTCCTCAAAAGCAGTATGCGCTCAAGCAAACGCATCTTATCACTGCCCAGCTCCTTCTCGCGCCTGTCATATAAATCTCCGGCATGCTTTATCAGCTCTTCTTCTACCTCTTTGGGTTCCATTTTGGAAAAATAATCAGCATTCACGCCCTGCGGCAGCGGCATAAAGGTGCTTACGACGTTTACAAGGCCTTGGTAGTCGGGTTCATGAGTGTCGGCAGTATATTCGGCAACCGATTCCTTGATTTCCTGGCTCAGCATGTCCAGGATATTTGATTTAAGGTCAGCACCTTCCAGGACTTTGCGCCGCTCGGCATAGATAACTTCCCTCTGCCTGTTTACCACGTCATCAAAATCTACCAGCTGCTTGCGAACATCGAAATGATAACCCTCCACCCGTTTCTGGGCATCGGCAATGGAGCGCGAAACCATCTTGTTCTCAATGGGGCTGTTTTCATCCATGCCCGCCCAGTTCATGATGTTTTTAACACGCTCCGAACCGAAGCGACGCATGATATCATCGTCAAGTGAAACATAAAAACGGGATTTGCCCGGGTCGCCCTGGCGGCCGGCACGCCCGCGTAACTGGTTGTCTATACGGCGGGCTTCGTGCCGCTCGGTTCCAAGAACATACAACCCGCCCAGCTCAATTACCTTCTGGTGCTTCTGCTTCCATTTCTCGTAGGCTTTTTCATCGCTCTTGTCCGGGTCCTTGCCCCCCAGGATGATATCGACACCGCGGCCTGCCATATTGGTGGCCAGGGTTACCGCCCCGGGCTCACCGGCACGGGCAATTATTTCTGCCTCTTTTTCATGATGGCGCGCGTTCAGCATGTTGTGGGCGACGCCTTTGCGCTTTAAGAGATTACTTAAGTATTCCGACTTTTCAATGGAAGTAGTGCCGATAAGCAGAGGCTGGGCTGTAGAATTAATGGCCTTAATTTCTGAAATCAGGGCTTTATACTTGGTGGCTTCGTCCTTGTAGATGCGGTCGCCCAGGTCCTCGCGTATCATGGGTTTATTGGGAGGTATAACCACCACTTCCAGTTTATATATACGGGCAAATTCTTCGGCTTCGGTGGCCGCAGTGCCCGTCATACCGGAGATTTTTTCATACATGCGGAAGTAATTCTGGATGGTTATGGTAGCAAAGGTGCGGCTCTCCTCGTGCACCTTTACGCCTTCCTTGGCTTCTATGGCCTGGTGCAGGCCTTCAGAGTACCTCCTGCCAAGCATGAGCCGGCCGGTGAACGGGTCGACAAGGACAACCTCGCCTTCTTTGAGCATGTACTCGCGGTCTTTACGGTAAAATTCCTTGGCCTGCAGCGCATTCCTCAGGTGGCGCATAAGGTCGGCACTTTCGGGGTCATACAGGCTTGAATCCTTAAGAAGGCCTTCACGCTCAAGCATCTTCTCCACCGCAGCGAAGCCTTCGTCGGTCAGCTCAACTACCCGCTCTTTCTCCTTGGCCTCGTAATGCTCACCGGGTTTTAAACGGGGCGCCAGGCGGGCGAAAAACTCGTACCTCTTGGTTGATTCCGTATCGGGAGCGCTTATAATAAGCGGGGTCCGGGCCTCATCGATCAAGAGGCTGTCAACCTCGTCAATCAGGGCATAGTGGAGCTGGCGCTGGACACACTGCTGGAGGCTCATCACCATATTGTCACGCAGGTAGTCGAAACCGAATTCAGAGCTGGTGCCATAAACGATGTCGGCCTGGTAGGCTTCTTTACGGGGGATGGGGCGGAAGTGGCGCCACGGGTCATTTTCCTGCTGCGAATCGTATTCAGGGTCATAAAGGCGTGCCGGCTGCATCTCATCCGGAGTTTGCATGGGGTAGATACTGGCTACTTTCAACCCCAGTGCATGGTACACCGGCCCCATCCAGTAGGCATCGCGGCGGGCAAGATAGTCATTGACGGTTACCAGGTGGCAACCTTTGCCGGTAAGGGCATTCAAATAAAGCGGCAGTGTAGCTACCAGGGTTTTACCTTCACCCGTTTTCATTTCGGCAATCTTACCCTGGTGAAGCACAATTCCGCCCATCAACTGGACATCATAGTGCCTTAACCCCAGCTGGCGCTTGGACGACTCGCGCACGGCAGCAAAAGCCTCCGTCAACAGGTCATCAATTTTGGCACCGTTCTCCAGCCTTGCTTTGAACTCCTGAGTTTTTTCCTTGAGCTCATCATCGCTCAAAGGCTCAAGGTCTTCCTCGAGGCGGTTTATTTTTTCAACCAGCGGTTTTAGCTTTTTGATTTCTTTTTCGTTGCTGTCACCCAGTCCAAATAACTTAAACATCTTCATTCCTTGCTATTTATAAGCTCCTCTGCTTTTTCAACGTCAACATCCCACACCATAACCTTGACTTCTCCCATCCCGTCCACGGAGAAAGGATGCACCGAACTTGAGGCGTGCGAGCGAAGTATGGAGGGAACACCAAAACTCTCCAGCATGGCCTTTATGGCCAGGGCTTCCACTTCGCCTGACGCACGGTAAACTTCTACCAGTTTATGATTGCTGCTCAAATAAAGCTCCAACCGATTTTCCGGTGTGGATGCGGTGTATAGCCTCTCCCAGCAGGCTGGCTATTGAAAGCACGGTTACTTTTTCGTGCGGTTGATCCGTTAACGGTATGGTGTTGGTTACCACCACCTCTTTAACAGGTGATTTGTTTATCCTTTCAAGGCACGGCCCGGAAAAAACCGGGTGAGTGCAACAGGAATACACCTCTCTGGCACCGCATCCTACCAGTGTATTAACAGTAGACATCAGTGAGCCCCCGGTGTCAATTTCGTCATCTACTGTTATGGCTGTCTTTCCCTTTACATCGCCTATTACATTCAGGGTTTCAGTGCGGTCTGCGTTGCCAACGCGCCTTTTCTCCATTATGGCAAGCGGTGCGTTCAAAATGGCAGCCAGATCCCTGGCACGTTTGGTTATGCCTATATCAGTAGCTACAATCACAGGGTTGTCCAGATTCTTTTTCTTAAAATATCCGCCTAAAAGATTCAATGCGGTGAGCTCGTCGGCTGGAATATTGAAAAATCCCTGTATCTGAGCAGCGTGCAAATCCACCGTTAAAAGGCGGTTGGCACCGGCGACTGAAAGCAAATCAGCCAGGAGGCGGGCGGTAATCGGCACCCGCGGCTGGTCCTTTTTATCTGTACGGCCATAGGCGTAATAGGGAACAACCGCCGTAATCCTGCCGGCGCTGGAACGCTTGAAAGCGTCCAGCATGATAAGAAACTCCATTATGTTATGGTTCACCGGGTTGCAAAACGGCTGGATGACAAAAACATCCCTGGAGCGTACATTCTCCATAATCCTTGCAAATGTGTTGCCATTGGAAAAATCAAAAACCTCGCACTTACCCAGGGGAATGCCCAGATAACTGGTAACTGCTCGTGACAGTTCAGGGTGAGCTGTTCCCGAAAACACTTTGAGTTCATTCATTAGATACTTGCCACCTTCCTTATGTATCTATCCCCGGAACCGGGAAGCGGGAGCATATGCCTTGGACTGCTTCTCTGGCCATATCCCTCAAACCGGGGTGACCGATTTCGGTCAGGATGGCAGATATAAGCCGGGACACTTCCCTTACTTCTTTTTGCCCGAAACCACGGCTGGTAACAGCAGGGGTTCCCAGACGTATACCACCTGCAATACTGGGTGGATGCTTTTCATCGAAGGGCACGGCATTGCGGTTAAGCACTATGCCCACACTGCCCAGGGATTCTTCAGCCTGCTTGCCGGTAATGCCGAGGTCGTTCAGGTCGACCAGGATAAGATGGTTGTCTGAACCACCGGAAATAATACGCAAACCAAATCCGCCCAGATCACTGGCCATGGCGGCTGCATTTTCAATTACTTTTTGTTGATAGGCAACAAACGATTCCTCCAGGGCTTCCCTGAAACACACCGCCTTGGCGGCAATTACATGCACCAGGGGCCCGCCCTGTATCATGGGGAAAACGGCGGAATCAATCTTTTTGGCAAGATCCTTGCGGCACAAAACAAAACCGCCGCGGGGGCCCCTGAGGGTTTTGTGGGTAGTAGAGGTCACCACATCGGCATAAGGCACCGGAGACGGATGCACTCCGGCAGCCACCAGCCCGGCAATGTGGGCCATATCCACCATAAGCATTGCACCAACGCTGTCGGCGATATGGCGGAAGCGTTCAAAGTCGATAAAGCGCGGGTACGCACTTGAACCGGTTACAATGAGTGCCGGTTTGTGTTCTTTAGCAAGGCTTTCAAGCTCTTCATAATCTATGCGCTCTGTTTGCGGGTCCAGCCCGTAGGGGATGAATTTGTAAAACTTGCCGGAGAAGTTAAACCCCGCCCCATGCGTCAAATGCCCGCCATGGGCTAGCTGCATACCCATGACACAGTCACCGTAATTAAGCAGCCCGAAATAGGCAGCCATGTTGGCCTGGGCGCCGCTGTGCGGCTGAACATTTACATGTTCTGCCTTGAATAATTCTTTTGCCCTTTCTATGGCAATGCTTTCAATTATATCGACATTTTCGCAGCCACCGTAATAACGTTTGCCGGCATATCCTTCTGCATATTTATTGGTAAGGGGTGAACCCTGGGCTTCGAGCACCGCGGCGCTCGAGTAGTTCTCGGATGCTATCAGGTTAATAGTGGAACGCTGCCGTTCATATTCGGCCTTTACGGCCTGATAAATCTCGGGGTCAACCGATTCAAGAAAGCTCATTGGATAATAATTCCTCCAGCAAATTTGACACAGAAAGCCAAGTTTAATTTTACTATTGTAGCGCTGACTTAAGCAAACCCGGACCACGGGTTGTGACAACTTGCCGTCGGAAAAACTGGCAACTTAAAACTTAATCCAGCTGGATGGGGCACGGGGCAAAGTTGTTTCAGTTCCACCCCGCAGTCGAGGTATTTTAAAACTCCAGCGCCCGGACTGCAAATTTACAACCCGGGCGATAAAGCATTTCCTGGGGGATACTTGTTTTATGAAAGCAGCCGTGCACCCATAATTATTAATACAGCGGTTATGGACAAAGCTATTGTGGTTTTTACTGAGCGCCTTATCATCAACAATCATC
>PUOQ01000049.1 GCA_003552785.1 Dehalococcoidia bacterium | reverse complement strand
GAGCTGATATTGATAGCCCTTGCCGACCAGCCACTGATAAAACCGGCCACCTATAACATGCTTATGAATCATGCCAATAAATCAGAAAAGGGGATAACAATACCTTTTTACAGAGGCAAAAAAGGAAACCCCATTGTTTTTCACCGGCGCTACCTGAAAGAACTTGCCGGTTCTACAGGGGACATCGGTGGCCGCCAGTTATTAAAACGCAATCCGGAAGATATTCTCAAATTAGAGGTAGATGACAGGGGTGTTATCGCCAATATCAACACCGCTGCCGATTACGAAAATTTGTTACAACTATTTAAAGAAGGGAGCATTCAAATTGCTAAAGAAAATTAAAACATCCCGGGCAATAGGTTTCAGGCTGGCTCATGATATGACCAAAATCGTTCCCGGAGAATACAAGGGAGCCAGGTTTCAAACCGGTCATATTGTAACTGAAGAAGATATACCCGAACTTTTAAGCATGGGAAAAGAACATGTGTATATACTGGACGGAGAAGATAAAAACTTCATCCACGAAGAAGAAGCCGCACGCAGACTGGCAAAGGCTATTTCAGGCAAAAACACCGAGTTTACCAGCCCCCGTGAAGGCAGGATTAACATTAAAGCAACCACTGCAGGAATACTTAAGGTCGACACTGCCCTGCTATATGAGATCAATTCCATTGATGGAATTAGCGTGTCCACACTGCATACCAACTCACAGGTTGATGCCGGCACGCCGGTCGGGGGGACAAAAATCATCCCTCTGTATATCGAGGATGAAACGCTCAACCGGGTGGAAAAACTCACCCAAAGTAAGGGATATGTTTTGAATGTAAAACCTTTTTGTTTAAAAAAAGTCGGGGTTATCGTGACCGGAAACGAAGTGTATCACGGCCTGATTCAGGATAAATTTGTCGATGTTATACGCTCAAAAGTTGAGCCGCTGGGGGCAACCATATTTTCAAGTACCATCGTTCCGGATGACGAAGACCGTATCGCCATGGCCATAAAGGAGATAAAAGAAAAGGGATGTGAATTGATTGTAGTATGTGGTGGCCTCAGTGTTGATCCTGACGATGTAACCGTCGAAGGTGTAAAAAGCAGCGGGGCCCGTATTATAAAATACGGGTCCCCGGTTATGCCCGGGGCCATGGTCCTTTTTGCCGTTCTGGATGATACCCCAATCTTTGGGGCCCCTGCCGGTGGCCTCTTTCATACTACCGGCACCGATGTATTTATACCCAGGCTCATGGCAGGAGAATTAATAAACCGTGAAGAAATTGCCGCTTATGCACATGGCGGTCTATGTCTAAACTGCCACCCCTGCCATTATCCGGTATGCCCTTTTGGAAAATAACCGCCTGCCGGGAAAGGCCTTGCAGGTCTATGCATTCGGAGCGATAAAATGGAAGTTTCAGCCAGAATAATTTCACAAAAAGGCTGCTGTGAAGCAGGACATAAAGAGGGAGACGAATTCACCATCGGCCAGCATACTCCCGGAGGCATGTGTGCCTGGGCGCACTATACCCTTTTCCCGTTTGCCCAAACCATCGCTTTCGGTGGTTCCTTTCCATGGGAAAAGGAACCCGGCACCGCGGTTGTGTGCTGCCCCGACCCGGACAATCCGGTAGTTTTCAGGCTCGAACGTAAAAATGGCTAAGCCCGATGCAATATCAACCTGTATTTGCCTCACTTCAATATACGGGCTTAAAATTGAGACGTAATGAAAGCATTGATTCAAAGAGTCAGTTCTGCAGGTGTAACCGTAAACGGCAACCGAATAGGCAGCATCAACAGAGGGTTGTGTGTTTTTGCGGGCATTGCCGCCGACGATACCCGCGAAGATATAGATTACCTGGCTGCAAAAATACTGGGTATGCGTATTTTTGCAGACAATAGCGGTAAATTTAACCTTTCAATAACTGAAATTAACGGAGAACTGCTCCTGATCAGCCAGTTTACTCTTATGGCCACCACCCGCAAAGGCCGCCGGCCCAGTTTTACCCGGGCTGCACCGCCCGAAATGGCAGAGGATATGTTCGGTGAGCTGATCGAAAAATGCCGGCTGAGCGGCCTGAAAACCGAGACCGGGCAATTCCAGGCATATATGCAGGTTGAAATTGTTAATGACGGCCCGGTTACGATAATGCTAGATAGCAGGGAAAGGTAATAATGAAAGTGATGGATGCCATAAAAAAGCGAAGAAGCGCCCGCAAGTACCTGAATAAACCGGTTGAGCGGGAAAAGATAATGGAGTGCCTCGAAGCTGCCCGCCTGGCCCCATCTGCCTGCAATGCCCAGCCCTGGAAATTTATAGTAACAGACGAGACACAGCGGAAAAATGAACTTGCCAGAGAAGCTTTTAGCGGCATTTATATTGTCACCCGTTTTGCGGCTAAGGCACCGGTTCTGGTGGCCATAGTATCCGACCCTAAATGGCTGCCCAGGGCGGGCGGTACGATTCGCAAAACAGACTTTCATCTTACTGATATCGGAATCGCGGGAGAACATTTCGTGCTCAGAGCTGCTGAACTCGGCCTGGGCACCTGCTGGCTGGGCTGGTTTGATGCAAAAAAAGCCGGCAGGGTTCTTGATGTCCCGGCAGGTAAAAACGTTGAGATAATGCTTTCGCTTGGATACCCGGCTGAAGAGGCAACTATTGGAAATCATCAGCGTAAAACTATGGACGAAATAACTTCTTTTAATGGCTGGGGTGCTTAACCCCGCCGCCAATGCTCACTTTTTAACTATTGCTTGCAGGTCCTATCTGGCAATAGCTACTATCAGTCTTACAAAATGAACTATGGTAGCGATAACCAGTCCAATGGTAATGCCCAGAAGCGCTATAGCAATAACTACCGGAAGTGCTTCAGATACGGCCTGGTGGGAAATGCCGCTAAAATCAAATGGGAATAGTATTAATAGTGAAACCACAGCCATTATGCCGAAAAGTTTCAGGAACAATAAAACCCCCTGCCTTAGAATCGAAGTTCCATAGCAGGAAGAATCGTAGACAATAAGCATGATATGCCCGGCGATGCTGAGGCCCAGAGCAACTCCCAGAACCGGCAGCCACAGGTGATAATCATCGGTAAGTATGGGCGTGCGCACCCAGCCGGAAACCCCCTCGACCGTGGTGTATTCATAAAACGCAATAAAGCGGTGGAAGAAAAAGAAGAAAACAAATGCAACCAGGCTCCATGCAATAGCAAATGCAGAGCTGGTCAGGCGACCTGAGCGGGATGAATGAAAATAATCATCCAGCCTGTCCCCCAGGTCTTTTCCCCATTCACCAAATTGCTCCCCGGGCCCTCGGCGTGTTTTCTTTTCGCATTCTTCAGTTTCCAGAGGGCTGTTATCGCCGGCTTCACCACTCATAAATTCCTCCTGGCAGGCAATATTTTGTGCTAATTAACCATGGGTTTTAGTATTTTAACCTTAATCCAGCCAAAATGATACTGCCGGACAGAATGTGTTATTCCTTGAGCCACAGTTTTTGTCCATCAGTAATAAAAGTTACCCTGCCCTGCTTATCAGTCCGATGGATATTTCCATCATCCATTACTTCACCCAGGCGCCAGAGCGCCTCCGGATGTGGATGCCCGTAATTATTTTCACCAACACAGATAACGCTTAAACCGGGTTTTACTATCGCCAAAAACTCGGTGCTTGAAGAAGTTCTGGAGCCATGGTGGCCGGCCTTGAGAAGGGTTGCCGGCTCTATCAGGCGATTTAGTACCAGTTCAAGCTCTCCCTGCCACATCAGATCCCCGGTTAAAATAAAATCATGCTTGCCAGCCTGCACGTTTAACACCACACTATTATTGTCAACATCGGAATGTGTACCCTCAAGCATTTCTACCGGCGGACTCAGCACTGTGATAACCGTATTCCCAAGATGGAAATACTGGCCGGGCTTTGCAATAGTTGCAGGTATGTTTTGCTCTTCAATAAGCTTTAGCCATTTTTCGAAAGCCCGTAAATCGTATCCGCTTTCAAAAAAAGAAGTGTCCGGATAAATCACGTGGCCTACTTCATAGCGCCTGAGAACTTCTATCAGGCCATTGATGTGATCTGAGTGAGCGTGAGTCAGCACCACCATTTCGATAGTTCTGTCCCAGAAAGGCATTATGCTGCCCAGTTCGTTCATTAAAGCCTCGGGGCTAGGCCCGCCATCGACGAGAACCTGCTGGTTTTGATAAGAAAGTAAAATGGCATCCCCCTGACCAACATCCAGAAAATCAATTTGTATATTTTCACCCTGCCGGCATGCCAGAGGGTTAAAGGCAAAAAGAAGCATCAGTAAAAATAACAAGGCCATTACAAAAATAGTTACCGGCGATGCAGAGCCTGTCTGCTGCTCCGGGTTGCTTCCTTTAATTTTGAAAAGCAACCTGTTTTTAACCGGACCCAGCCGGGAGGCCACCCTGCCAGCCAGAAGTAAAAAAGGGTAGTAACAGATTATAGCCAGGGGCGGAAATTTTACGTTTTCGAAATAGGCAAATTTAAAATTCGCAGCTGTTTCAATAACATAGATCATATAACTGGAAAAAAACCAGCCAAACCATCCGGCAAATCCGGCTGCTGCCGGCCACCATAACCCGACAACAGCAATCAGGCTCGATGAAATGATAAGGGCCACCAGGCCAGGCAAGGCCAGCAGGGTAACCACAGGGCCGATGGGTGAAAAAATCCCAAAGTAATACACTATTAAGGGGGCCACAAAAAGCGTAGCCGACAGGCTGACGGCCAGGCCGTCATTTACCACTTTCATCACTCCGGTTAGCCTGTTTAACCGGGGTGGCCCCTTTCCTATCAACCCCGACCCCCATGAGCGAATTACCGGGTAAAACAAAATGATACCCGTCATGGCAGCAAAACTCATCTGAAAAGAAGCCGTAAATACCACCCTGGGATCAACAGCAACCATTACAGCCGCAGCCAGCCCCAAAGCAGGTAGCGCATTTTTCTGGCGCCCGGTGAGTTCGGCTGCCAGAAAAGTACTGGTCATAATGGCAGCCCGTATTACCGGAGGATTGGCACCCGAGATTATGGCATAAAGCCATACAACCATCAGTGCAAGCCAGACATACAGGTAGTAACGGCGCCCGGTTAAAGACCGGCTTACACTGAGTGTCAGGGTGGCTATGATTCCCAGGTGCAGTCCGGAAATCGCCAGCAGGTGATAGGTGCCGGTGTGGCTGAAGCTTTCTCTGACATCATCAGGAATACTGTCCCTCATGCCCAGCAACACGCCCTGAGAAAGTGAAGCCTGGGGCTCTGGCAATGCCCTTGCAAGTGATAAACCAAGCCAGTCCTTAAAGATGTAAAGCCCGGAGAGAAAAGCGTTACCGTTACCGCTGCTTAACACCTCAATATCGGGGTAAAGCATGACTGAGTGTACATCCTGCAGAGAGAGATAATCCGCATAATCAAACTCAACTTCTCCGGTATCTTCATCCCTGAACACAGGAGGGTCTTCAAGAACACCGGCTACAAGTACTTCATCGCCGTAGCTGTACTCCGAATAACGCGGCGCATATATCAAAACGTCCCCGCCAGTCTGGTAATTTACTCCTTCGACCCGGATTTCCTCTGCCGTTACCCTCAAGTGTTGCGTGCGGTCCCTTTTCTTTACCTCCCCTGTTATAAAGCCCCTCAGGTTAAGAACCTGGCTTTCATTATGATAAGCAAGGGTTTGTGGGCAATTACCGGGCAGTGAGTTTTCATAATGCAAAGCTCCTGCAATAAAAAGAAACAGGCACAGGACGGCCAGCAAAGCCCGGCTTCTCAAACTTTTGAAAAATAATAAGGTCAAAGGGCTAAAAGCAAAAATTAACAGAGGGGCCGGTATAGAAAATAAACTGCCAAGAACTATACCCGATACCCAGAAGCTGCATAATAATAGCAGCTTCAAAGTAGATTATCCGCCAAAATCCGTCACGGTTATTTTGGCGGATATATTATCGAGAGTCGCCTGTCCGATTCCATCTACATTAAGGATTTCATTTATATGCCGGAAAGTTCCATTTTTATCCCGGTAGTCAATGATCTTTTCAGCAGTGACCTCCCCGACACCCGGAAGGGCTTCAAGCATCCAGGAAGGGGCCCGGTTCATATCAACCCTCTGCTGGCTTTCAAGGCTTTCATCCTCCGGAAAGAGCAACAGGCACCGCCGAGTGGTGGTGTTACTGGTAAACCCTCCGGCTGCACTTATAAGATCTTCTATGGCATCACCGGGTAATAACGGATAAATGCCGGGAACCTGAACCGCTCCTCCAATATAAACCTCCTCAATTGTCTCAGGCTGCGGGGATTGTGAAAAGTGTATTTCAATTAACTCCCCGTCATCGCAACTGGACACAACAAGAACCAGGGAAATAAGCAGGCTGGATAATAAACAGGTGGATTTTTGCATTGACCGCCTCCCGGTAAGATACAAGCACCAAATCAATGAGGCCTTGAACCAAAGGCTATATCATTTTGAAAAGGCAAGTCAAATAGACGAGTTCTATTTTTCGGTTAAAGCTTGCCGCAAAAGAGTCTCGTTCTCCGGGCTGATAACAGCTATTACCTGATCCAGAGCTTCAACCATAGTGGAGTCTCCGGGCACCAGAGGTTTTTTACCACTACGTAAAATAAGAGCCAGTATCGCACCCTCGGGGAGTTTCAGATCTTTAAAAGCCATACCGATGGTGCTTGCCGCTGATGGTATGGTAATGTCTACGATTTCGTATTCTGCTTCTCTAAGGTTAAGAAGGTGCATCACCGGAGGAGAGGGTAATTCATGCTTGATATATTCAAGTATTATGCCGGTGCTGTTTATGGTAACATCGATACCCAGCTTCCTGAACAGGCGTTCGTTCCTCTCATCCAGCAATCGAGCTATGGTGCGGGGAATTTTGAAATAATGCTTGGCAATCTGACAGGCAACCAGATTATCCTCATCTTCACCTGTAAGTGCAATGAAAATATCAGCCCGTCTGGCACCGGCGCTTTCAAGAATCTTTCCCTCACAGCCATCGCCTGCAATTGCGATGGAGCCCATTTCGGCATTTATGTGCTCGACAACTTCTACGTCTTTTTCTATTACCAGCACCTCATATGACTCGAGAATCAATGACTTTGCCAGATTATAGCCCAAGCGGCCGCCGCCAATTATAATTATATACAATCAGGACTCCTGCTGTTCCAATCCATCTTTAATCATCTGGGCAACAATGGTAGTTGAGCTTATAGTTTCAAGGCCCAGCTCTCCGTATAAATCACGCCTCAATGGATCATATATCCGGCAAACTACTTTTTCTACGCTGAATATATGCCGGGCGATCTGGCTTGCCATTATGTTGCGGTTATCACCCTGAGTAGCCGCGATAAAAACATCTGCGGTCTTGATACCGGCTTTATTTAGACTGGCTTCGTCAAGCCCGCTTCCCAGTAAAGCAGTGCCTGTAAAATCCTGAGGCAGGCGCCGAAAACTGGAGGCGTTTATATCCAGTATGGCAACCTGGTGCCCTTCCCGGGCCAGCATTTCTGCCAGCCTGGCTCCGACACGACTGCAACCCATGATAACTACCTTCACAGATTAATCCTCATTCCCCTGCGGGTGATGATACAGAAGAACGGGACATGAAGAGTTTTTCAATACGTACGGCACTACGTCACCCAGACAAAACTGGCCATAATGCTTTTTATAGGGCACACCTATCAGGATAAGGTCGGCCTTTTTTGATACAGCTTCTTCTATTATAGCCGGGCCCACCTCGCGGGCCTGAAGAATATCAGATTCTATATCATATCCCTTGGTTTCAGCCCCGCTGACAACCTGCTCCAGAATATCTTCGGCCTTATCCACTGCCGGAACTATTTCCGCATCCAGTGGCAGGGAACGGTCAACTGGAATAACATGTACGGCAAATATTTCTGCCTTCTTGTTATACCGGCTTAAACTGCATGCCAGCTCCATTGCAGCTCCATCAGCCCGGCTGCCGGCCACCGGTACCAGTATTCGATCAAATTCCATAGCTTTAGAAGTCATAAGGGATTATTATAAATGCCTGGAAACAAGTTTACAACTATTATTCAATGCCAAACAGGGACCCAATTGCAACAAGTTAAAATTTATGTAACTGGCCATTTGCTTTGTGTATTCATTATCAGTTAAAGTCAAACCATGTCAAGACAGAAAACAGTGTTCATCTGCCAGGAATGTGGCCGCGAGAGCCCGAGCTGGATGGGTAAATGCCCCGGCTGCCAGGCATGGAACAGTTTCGCTGAAAAAACGTCTTCAAAAGCCCGGCACAATAACAGCCCGGTTTTAAAAACCGGCCAGCCCCCAAAGCAACTGGCCGCTATAGAAAATAAATACGAAGATCGTTTTACCACCGGCATTGGTGAACTTGACCGGGTTATGGGTGGCGGTATTGTCCCCGGGTCGGTTGTGCTGACGGGCGGAGAACCAGGCATAGGTAAATCTACCCTGCTGTTGCAGGCAGCGGCCAATATTTCCGACTCCCGGGGCAGGGTAGTTTATATTAGCGGCGAAGAAACCGCCAACCAGGTAAAGCTCAGAGCTAAACGTCTTGGGATAACAGGCAGCAACCTGTATATAATGGCTGAAACTGACCTGGAAATTATTCTTGAGCATACACAACAAATGGAGCCGGCGCTTCTTATCGTTGACTCAATTCAATCGGTATACACACCAGAAGCCGAAGCCCTGCCGGGAAGTTTAAGCCAGTTGAGGCTGTCTACTCAAAAGCTCATGCTTTGGGCTAAAAGTGTCAATTGCCCTGTATTCATCACCGGCCATGTTACCAAAGATGGCACTATCGCTGGTCCCCGGGTTCTTGAACATATGGTTGATGTTGTATGCTACCTGGAAGGTGAGCCTTTTCAGGCCTATCGAATTCTTCGCTCGGTAAAAAACCGGTTCGGCTCCACCAACGAAGTGGGAATATTCGAAATGCTTGCGGAGGGCCTGGTTGAAATTGCCAACCCTTCACAAATCTTTGTCTCAGAAAGGCATTCAGATACCCTGGGTTCGGCAGTTGTGCCTACACTCGAAGGCAGTCGACCTCTTTTAGTTGAAGTTCAAGCGCTAACCAATCCGTCTGTTTTCGGCCAGCCCCGCCGGGTTGCCAACGGAATAGATTTCGGACGCTTGCTTATGCTGGCAGCCGTTCTCAGCCGCCGTTGTTCAATAAAACTGGGTAACCAGGATGTCATAGTCAATGCAACCGGTGGTATACGCATATCCGAACCGGCAGCCGACCTGTCTATTGCCCTGGCAATTGCTTCAAGCTACAATGACCGTGCCATAGACCCCAAATTAACGGCTGTAGGCGAAGTCGGACTAAGTGGGGAAATAAGAGCGGTGCCCAGACTTGAGCGGCGCTTATCCGAAGCTGCCCGGTTGGGGTTTAAACGCTGCCTGGTACCTAAAAAGCAAACCAGCAGCATTAATAAAACAGGCATAGAACTGGTAGAAGTATCTACGCTCAGAGAAGCGATTAAAAAAGGTTTGATGGAGGCAAAAAACTAAAAAGTTGTTTAGCAACCGGAAAGTTACCGCTATTATCGTTGCCGCCGGCACAAGCAAACGCATGGACGGACTAGACAAGCTGTTTGCCCGCTTATACCAGAAACCGCTGATTTACTGGTCGGTCGTGGCTTTTGAAAACAACAGCAAGGTGGATAACATTGTAATTGTCTCCAGTGATACTGGCATAAAAAAAATAAATAAAATGATAAACCGTTACAATTTAACAAAAGTAAAACATGTTATACCCGGTGGGGCCAGGAGGCAGGATTCAGTCAAAGCCGGTTTAATTTTTGCTGAGGGTTCTGGCTGGGTGCTGATCCACGATGGAGCCCGCCCCCTGGTTGGCCAGGATATAATTAACAGTGTACTTGAAAAAGCAATGGTGAGCGGTGCAGCTATACCGGCAATACCTGTAAATGACACTATAAAGACAGTACGTAAAAACCAGGTTTCAAACACATTGCCCAGGAATAACCTTTTTGCAGCACAGACACCACAGGCTTTCAGCTACGATATTATAACTCGCGCTTTCGAAATGATCGACGCCCAGGTCACAGATGATGCCCAGATGGTGGAAATGAGCGGAGGAGATGTTAGCCTCTCAACGGGCTCATATGATAATATAAAGGTTACTACACTACTAGACCTCGAGATAGCTCGGATACTCATTAAAAATCGAGGGGGTATATTATGAGAGTAGGTATCGGCTATGACTGCCACCGGTTGGCGCCAGAGCGAAAGCTGGTTCTGGGTGGAATTAACATACCCTTTGATAAAGGTCTTATCGGATGGAGTGATGCAGACATTTTGTGTCATGCAGCTATCGACTCCCTGCTTGGGGCAGCGGCCATGGGAGATATAGGTACTCACTTTCCACCAGGAGACCCGTCTTATAAAGACATATCCAGCCTGTCACTGCTTGAAGAAGTAGTAAGAAAAATAAAGAGCAAAGGGTACCGGGTAGTAAATATAGACTCAACCATAATTGCAGAGCAGCCCCGTCTTCTAGAATACATTGACCAGATGCGCCAGAAACTGGCAGGCGTGCTTGAGGTTGATATTTCAAATGTAAGCATAAAAGCCAGCACCGCCAACCTTCTGGGATTTGTTGGCCGTGAAGAGGGCATGGCTGTATGGGCGGTATCCTGTATAACTACCGAATAGAAAATGAAGATTTATTCTACTCTTACACGCAACAAAGAAGAGTTTAAGCCCTTAAAAGAGGGTCAGGTTGGCATGTATGTCTGTGGAGTTACGCCTTATATGGATGCTCATGTAGGCCATGCCATGAGCTACATAACATTCGACGTTATCCGCCGCTACCTCGAGCACAGGGGTTATGAGGTTAAATACATCCAGAACGTAACCGATGTTGATGATAAAATAATTGACCGGGCGCTGAGCCATGGAATTCCTGCCAGTGAACTGTCAGAGAGATATTTCGAAAGTTTCAAGCAGGACATGGCGTCGTTGAATATCCGCCCGGCTGAATTTTTTCCTAAAGCCACCTGCGAAATACCTGAAATGATAGAGATGATCAGGCGCCTGATCGAAAAAAACCACGCCTATGCATCAAAAAGTGGCAGCGTTTATTTCCGGGTGAGCTCCATGGAAGATTACGGGAAGCTCTCCGGCCGTAATCTGGACGATATGATGGCCGGCGCCAGGATTGAAGTAGGCGACGAGAAAGAACATCCCATGGATTTTGCAATGTGGAAAGCTGCCAAACCAGGCGAGCCACACTGGAACAGCCCATGGGGCGCCGGCAGACCGGGCTGGCACCTGGAATGCTCTGCAATGGCGCTTAAATATCTCGGCGGAAGTGTTGATATCCACGGAGGCGGACAGGACCTTATTTTCCCCCATCATGAAAACGAAATAGCTCAATCTGAATGTGCCACCGGAGTGAAGCCGTTTGTTCGTTACTGGGTCCATAATGGCTTACTCAAACTGGGCGAGGAAAAGATGAGCAAGTCCCTGGGCAACCTGGTAACCATCAAAGAAGCCCTGAAAACATTTACTGCCGACGGCATACGCCTGTTTGTAATGAGTTCTCATTACCGCAACCCGCTAACCTATTCCCGGGAAGCTATGGAAGCTGCGCAAAGGGGGGCTGAGAGATTATCCAAAGCTGCCAGTCTAGCAAGCCCCGAAGGCAGCCCAAGCATGCTTGACCTTGAAGCAATCGAGAGTGATTTTATAAGTGCCATGGATGATGACTTTGACACCCCCCGGGCAGTATCCATCTTGTTTGATCTGGCCCGCCAGATTAACACCGGGCGTGATGGCGGATTTGATATAACAAGCCTGCAGCAACTACTGAAAAAGTTGTGTAGCATACTTGGAATTACCCTGTCAGCAACGGAGGAAGACCCGGTTGAAGCCAGGCCGTTCATCGAATTGCTAATAGATACCCGCAAACGTCTGCGCGAGCAGAAACAGTACCAGCTGGCAGATGAAATACGCGACAAGCTAAGTAAATTGGGGGTAGTACTCGAAGATAAACCTGGTTCTACTGGATGGCATGTAAAAGGCCCAACCAGATAGCAGCCCTAAAGTTTGCTTAATTGCAGTGTTTTTGATAAAGTAATTTCTGGATTTTTTGTCCTCACCGGGGCCGTAGTTCACTTGGGAGAACGTTTGACTGGCAGTCAAAAGGTAGCGGGTTCGAATCCCGCCGGCTCCACCAATTTTTAAAGCTAAAATGCCATCATTATTATTAACCAAATGATGGCATTTTATATTTTTGCTACTAATTTGCTACTAATTTGTTTTATTTTCCCGTCCGTTTGTTGGCAAAACAACCTCATCAAAGCGGTTTGCCGCTACTTGTTGAAACCCCGGTGCTACATGAGAGTAAGTGTCTAACGTAACCTGAGTACTAGCGTGGCCTAGTCGTTCACAAACAATTTTTGGATGTGTGAGGTGGGCCCCGTCCTTAGGACAGTCTAGGAGCGAGATTGAGAGAGTTCTGTTACGCGTCCGTAGAGGTAATGCTAGCAGTTCAAGATATTACTATGCAACGGAACTGCCATTTTGTTGCTACGCTCATCTTGTCTCAGAGAGAAATGCGTCTTCAATATATCCACTTCGGTTTGCTAAAAAATCAAGAAAAATCGGAGGCGTTTTCGGGGAAGTAAAATGTGATATTATCATCATAATAGAGGCATATTAAAGATGGCGTTACTCAAAAATGATCAACGGTTTTCACTTGCATCGTTTAATCGTTACAGTGCGCGAGCCTGTGCTATCTCGTGGCTTCCTACTGGACGCACCTGGTTATGCGGCAAGGACACTACTACAAGAGTAGAACCGCCGAGAGTCATAAACTCAACTTCGTACCCGCGGCTGTCATGTAACAGCACGACCGTTCCCACATCGCCTTTCTTCAGCCCGTGCTCAGGTAAATCAACGGTTAAGACGACATTATCAAGCTCTTTAATCATAACATTCCCCCTCACAAAGGATATACCGTTACCAGTCGTGGACGGTCATCACCTTTCTCTATGAACCAAACAACTCGTACGGTTGGAGCCCGCCTGTCCGGTGCTCTTAATGGACCCTCTACGATGTAACGACTCCCAAGCTCCGTTTCTTCCACTCCTACTACATCATTCTGCTCTGCATGCACCCGCAGAGCAGAAGCCATAAGTTCCCAATATCTAGCTTTGAAGCCAAAACGTTTGAAAAATGCTGCCTTGTGCCGTCCATAAGGGTGAGAAGTGGATAGAAGATACCCTCTTATCTTTATATCAGGAATAATAGCCATTTGCTGGTTGGGTATCTTCATTCCCCTCCTGTTTTTTCTGGCTATAAATCTGATTTAATCTTAATTCTGTTTTGTTAGAAAGTCAACAGAACCTAGAAAAGTTAACTTTATGAATGCCATGGCAGTGTTGTTAATCTTTTAACCTGCCTTCCTGTATTCTTTGGGCACCGATATTAACACTGAAACGTTGCTGGACCGGATAACTTTTTCAGCAACGCTTCCCAAAGCCCAGCGCGAAAAGCCAGAGCGGTCATGAGTGGCCATAATTATAAGATCTATGTCATTTTGGACTGCGTAATCAACAATTGTTTCTGCTGCTTTTCCTTCCAGAACATGGTTTTTGGCCTTAATGCCACTGGCTGTCATCATTTTCTCGGCTCTTGCCAATACTTCTTTGCCCCATGAGATTAACTTCTCTCTTCCTTCTTCTGCACTCTGATAAAGCCCTGATGATACAGGTTCGGCCACAAAGAGCAGGATTATCTCCGGCAAGCAGCAACTTTGTGCAATATTTTTAACATGCTCAAGGGCGCACTCTGCCATTTCTGAACCATCCAGCGGTACCAGTATCTTTTTATACATTTTAACCCTCCCGGTCACTTTTTCTTTATTGTTTTCTAACAGAGCGTGGAAACCAGTGACGTGTACGATTGGCTATTGCCACCAAGGTGAGCATTATGGGAACTTCAACCAGTACACCTACTACGGTAGCAAGTGCCGCTGCCGAGGTAAGGCCGAACACTGAAATAGCTACGGCCACTGCCAGTTCAAAGAAGTTGCTGGCTCCTATCATGCTGGCAGGGGCAGCAATATCATGACTGAGTTTCCAGGCTTTTGCCCAACCGTAAGCAATTGAGAAGATAAGGAATGTCTGTATGGTAAGCGGCAGGGCTATTAATAAAATGTGGAGCGGGTTCTGGATGATGACTTCACCCTGGAATGAAAATATGATAACCAGTGTAAGCAAGAGCCCTATAATAGTAATATTGCCGAACTTGGGTATGAAGCGGGTTTCAAAATAATCTTTACCATTATTCTTGGTAACATAAACTCTGGTCAGCCAACCGGCTGCCAGTGGGATGACTACAAATAAAACTACCGACAAAAACAGCGTCATCCAGGGCACGGTGATATCACTGACTCCCAGCAGAAAAACTACGATTGGCGTGAATGCTATTAATAAAATAAGATTATTGGTGGCTACCTGAACCAAAGTATAAGCGGCATTACCTCTGGTGAGATAGCTCCATACAAACACCATGGCTGTACAAGGTGCAGCCCCTAAAAGGACGGCACCGGCAAGATATTCATATGCAAGGTCATCAGGAATTATGGCTTTAAATATCACAAAAAAGAATAGATAAGCAATGCCAAACATGGTAAAGGGCTTGATAAGCCAGTTAACTGTCCATGTAACAACCAGCCCTTTAGGGTTTTTACCAACATCTACCACGCTGGCAAAGTCCACTTTAAGCATCATTGGGTAAATCATCAGCCAGATTAATATCGCCACAGGAATCGATACTTGAGCATATTCAAATTGGCTTAAGAATTCAGGAACCTGGGGCAAGAACTGACCTATCAGGATTCCGGTACCCATACATAGGATTACCCATAGTGTAAGAAATTTTTCAAAAAACCCTATGCTTCTTTTTTCCGTCATATAGCTCCTCTTCTTGTTATTTTACAAGTTGCTTGTGAAGTGGTGGGCTGGGTCATTGACAGTAATATCTACCCCAATTTCTCCATATGTTGGAATACACCATGATTAGAGCTGTAAACAGGTTGAGTGCCTGCCGGGGCAGTTCCGGCGATAAACAGTGCAGGCGCCATGCAGGTTATAGCATAGGCGGAGAGGTTTTTACAGTAAATTTTTTTAACCTCACTGTAAAAGACTAGTAAAAAAAATCCATAATTATTTACCTATAAATTAATGAGCCTGCTTTAAAGGCGCTAATATTATTTATTAATGCAACCAGGCCCAATGCGAGCTTCGGCCTTCATGCGTTTTTTATCCGACACTGCAATTTCACTGTTTTTAAAAAATTCTTTCACAGCTTCAATCAGCCCGGCTTTGTAACCTTTCACTGCTTGTTCATCTAGTGAATAAAGCGACCACAACCCGTCTCGTCTCATTTTGAGAAAACCTGCTTCGTACAGGGCGATTAAGCCCCTTGAAGCCTTTGATTGGGACATACCAAGAGCCTGCATAATTTCACAAACACAGCACTCATCGTCTAAAAGCAAATTTAGTATGCGCAGCCTGGTTTCATCACTCAGTACTTTAAAAGCCTTTAATTCCCGCATATATTATTACTCTACTATATTACTATAAGCTAATATACGCATATATTATTACTCCGGTGAGAGGCTTGTCAAATATATTATGATTAGTTTGTCTTATAGCAACTGTTTAACACCCTAATAACATGAATTTGAGTATTTCCCCGTTCTTTATATCCCACATTAGAGTTAAATTTGTATAACTCCGCCGAAAGCTGCCCATTACTGGAAACATAGAATTATTTTGGTTTGCACCTTTGTACCTTGCCTTAGAAAGCTGGCACCCCCTCCAATCTAATAATTGCGCAGCAATTTCAAAAGCTTCTTCTGTATTTCGGCTATAGAATCTGTAGCTTCTATATGCGCCCGGCACGGAGTAAGTGCCACCCAGGCATACCGGTGGCAGGAGCAGTTTCTCTCCGGAGGCCTCGTAGCTCTATCAGATAAACGGAGCAGCGGAAAAACGGATTCGGTAGCAGCAGAAAACTGACGCCTGAAGGAACTGGTCGGGTCTCAGGCGCTGATTATCGAAGCCCAAAAAGAGATAAACGGGGTCTTACCACGGTGATGAAAAGAAAACTGGTAAAGAGAGCGACATTAGAAGGAACGCCGCTGCCGGCAGCCCTTAAAGCGGTTGGCTTATCAAGTTCCATACTACTACAAGCCAAAGGGGACCAGAAAACCCAAAACCCTCGATATGGATTTGGTAACTTGCCATTACCTTCGTTCGAGAGGGGCATGCAGAGGTATACGGATACCGGAAGATAACCCGAGCTCTTAAATCCAGGGAAATGATATTTAATGGCAAGAAAGTGCTCAGGCACCTTAGTGTTCTCGGACTAACACAACCGCGGAAAGTAAATGGTGCTGGCTGGACAATAAGAGATGTAAGCTAAATTAATCCAACTTTTTCAGAATGAACAACATTCATTTTTTGTTAACCAAAAGCCATATGGTTACACTTCCTATACTCTCTTCATAGGCGGCTACATGCTTCATAATACAAAATTCATTTTTGTTAACCAAAAGCCACAACGTGCCGACAAGAATAATAAGGAATCCAGGCAGGGCACTAAAAGGAAAAGCTATCCCTTACGAAAATGGAGAGGGTCCCTGAGATTTTGCAGCTCCCGGTAGTAATAGAGCGGGGTTGGCCTTTTTGTCTTGAATCTCAGCTTGCTTAAAAATTCGATTTCATCATCGCTGGCATTACCGCTGAGCCTGGTGTCATTAATGAATTCTCTAAACCCCGGTTCCTCCTTGAAATATTGCTCGGGTTCCTTTTCGACAAATTCCAGTTTCTTAATATGCTCCCGGGTTATTCGGTGATTTAAGACAACATCCATACCAAAAGTCTCGAGGTCAATGTCCCATGATTCAATCAATGGTTCTAAAAATGAAATGCGGTTTTTAG
>PUOQ01000099.1 GCA_003552785.1 Dehalococcoidia bacterium | reverse complement strand
GTATTTTCACCTATCTCGCTGGTACGAATTCTTACTGCTTCATCAACCGGAATGATAAAGATTTTACCATCACCGATTTCACCGGTGCGCGCGGTGCTTGTAATGGTGTTTATTATAGTAGCGACATCGCTATCCAGAACCACCACTTCCACTTTTACCTTGGGCAAAAGGTCAACCTGGTATTCTCCTGCCCTTCCCTGCAATGTAAGGCCTTTTTGCCTGCCACGGCCACTCACCTCGGTTACGGTAAGACCAAAGTAGCCATTTTTCTCAAGGCCATCTATTACCGGCCTCAGCTTTTCTTCCCTGATTATGGCTTCTACTTTTTTCATCTTATGCTACCTCCATAGGGCCTTTCAGCATGTTGTGAGAGATCGAGGCCCACACTCTCTTCAACCGGGCTAACTCTTAAACCAATCAGGATGTCCACCAGCTTGCCCAGTATCAGAGTACCAACAAAGGCAAAGCCTCCTACGGCAACTATGCTTATCAGCTGCGTTACCATCAGGCCGGCGTTACCATACAACAGGCCATCGGTTCCACCCACAGCGGCACTGGCAAAAACGCCCGTCGCCAGTGCGCCCCAGATTCCTCCCATGCCATGAACAGCAAACACGTCGAGTGAATCATCAAAATGCAGCTTTTCTTTTAGTAAAAGCATGCCGTAAAAACCTATTATTGAAACACCGATGCCAATGGGTATAGCTGCCATGGGAGTTACATAACCCGCCGCCGGAGTAATGGCAACCAAACCGGCAACAGCTCCGGTTGCTGTACCCAGCAATGTCGGCCTGTTGTGTCGCCAGGATAAAAACATCCAGGTTATAGCCGCAGTTGCAGCCGAAAGTTGCGTAGCTACAAAAGCACTGGAAGCCAGCCCGCCGGACTCGAGGGCACTGCCACCGTTAAACCCGAACCAGCCCATCCACAATATAGCTGCCCCGATCAAAACCAGCGGGATGTTGTTGGGTTGCATGGATTCACCCGGAAAGCCTTTTCGCCTGCCCAGCAGTATAACCAGAGCCAGGGCTGAAACACCTGCGTTGATGTGAACCACGGCACCGCCTGCAAAGTCGAGAGCTCCCAGTTGCTCCAGCCAGCCTCCGTCTCCCCAGACCCAGTGGGCTACCGGAGAATAAATAAACGTAAGCCACAGAACAATGAAAAGAAGTAACGCGGAAAATTTGATGCGCTCAACAACCGCTCCTGTAATAAGTGCAACCGTAATCACAGCAAACATCCCCTGGAACACCATGAAAGCCAGATGGGGAGCAGTCGAGGCATAAACTGAAGAGGGCTCCTGACCTACTCCTCTCAAACCAAGAAAATCAAGCCCTCCAAAAAGGCCACTGACGCCACCGGGCGCAAACCCGATTGAGTAACCGTAAGTTACCCACAGGACAGTTACCAGCCCAAGACACACAAAACTCATCATGATAGTGGATAAAAGATTTTTTCGCCTGACCATGCCCCCGTAAAACAGGGCAAGCCCCGGGGTCATAAACATCACCAGGGCAGCAGAGGTAAGCAGCCAGGCAGTATCCCCTGCATTAACCATGAAAACCACCTCCTAAAAACAATTTATAAACTTATTTTAAGGAGTAATTGTTTCCAGAATATTACGTCGGTGTTAAATGCAGGTTAAATCTACTTTTTGCCGGCCAGGTACATGGCTATCGCCCCGCTGACAGCTACGTTTAAAGACTCGGCGCGCTCGCGATTGATGGGAATTGAAAAGCGGAAAGTTGAAAGTTGACGAAGTTCTTCCGAGAGACCTGCTGATTCGTTGCCCAGTGCTAAAACCAGCTTGTCATTTGCCATTTTATCTACAGACCCTTTGGCTTCAGGTGATGTAGCTACCAGACTGTAACCGGCTTTTTTGAGCCGGGACGCCATCTGCAAGTAACCGGCGCTCCTTCTAATCCAGCCAGAGAGAACGCAACCGGCTGCCGCCTGGACACACTTTGCTGAAAAAGGGTCGGCACATTTTTCAGACATGATGACACCCGAAAAATCAAATCCTGCAGCCGTTCTGATAAGGGTGCCGACATTACCCGGATCCTGGATATCCTCAAGCAACAGTACCCTGCTTCCGGACTTTTCGGGCATTTGCTCTGAATAACTTTCGAGGGGAAGCCTGATTACCGCCATAATACCCTGCGGTGTTTTGGATTGAGCGACTTGATCGAACTGTCTCCGGGTAAGAACCCTCACCGGGTAATTACCGGAAACCTCCAGGTCTCCGGTCGCCAGTATCTCCTCAACGGCTCCGGGGTCAACGTCTATTACCTGGCGAATAGCGCGCTCACCCTCAACCAGGAAGAAACCGGTTTCAAGCCGCCCCTGCCTGGAAGAAAGTTTTTTATACCATTTGATGGGCTTTAATACCTGACTCATCCAACTCCAGCCGAACCGATTGTACAGCCATTGAAGGCAGTAACGCAATGGCAGGCCGTGTTATTAACTTTATGGGAAACTTTTTACTGGTCCTGTTTGCGAAAACGGTAACCGATGTTTCTTACCGTTTCAATATAGGGCTTTTCCAGGTCAACCAGTTTAGTTCTCAGGCGCCGCACGTGAACATCCACCGTCCGGTCGCCACCGAAATATTCATACCCCCAGACACGGTTCAACAAGGCTTCGCGGGTGAAGGTGCGACCACGGTTGGAAGCAAGGAACTTGAGCAGTTCATACTCACGGAAAGTAAGTTCAAGAAGTTCACCATACAGGTGTGCTTCGCAGCTGACAGGGTCAATAACCAGAGCTCCGCAATCTATCTTATCACTGTCGCCGTTATAACCATTTCCCGGCAGCAACCGGCACAAGCGCAGGTAAAACTCATCGGTAAAAGCGGGGTAAACAGCGAAGTCATCTGCCTCTATGGGCAACTTAATATCTTTTAATTTTTCACCGGGCACAAGCATAAGCACCGGCTGGGGCTTCTCCTGCTTTATCATGCGGGCAAGGTTGTTGGCAAGAATATAATTCGAAACCAGCAAAATAACCATTCGTGCTCCGTTAACTTCAATGTTTTCTAAAACATCTTCATTGCCGTGTATTACCCGCGGTTTGAAGCCCCGGTTTTTCAGCCAGTCCTCCAGTTCCCGGGTTTGATGCAAGTCTGTGATTATCGATACTCTGGCCATATCTTATACTTTCCCTATATAAAAATATGAAACGCCTAATATGCATACAGACGGCCGTAAGGCCTTAAAGACCGCGGGTAAAGTTTTTTAAATTTGCCATTCAAAATGCTGGTAGCATCTCCGCCAAAATGGCCGGTATAAATATTAACCAGCCCGGAAAGCTGTTTAATGTCAGCTTCATCCAGCTCGGCTACTCCAACTTCCTTTCCCAGCTGGTAATCTTCAAAATCACCCCGGATATATATGATACCGCCATGCATACCGGTCCCGATATAACGTGAATTATGCTTACTGCCCGGTTCCAGGTTGAGGCCAAGCAAAACCATAACGCCGCCGGCCATATACTCACCGGCAAAATCCTGGGCGGTGCCACCGACGATAAACACCGGTTTTTTCTCTTTATATTCCTTCATATGAATTCCGGCACGGTAACCAACATCATCACGCACCAGTATCTGTCCGCCCCGGACTGCCAGTCCGGTAATATCACCGGCATGGCCATGGATAATAATCTCGCCACCATTCATGGTGTTACCGCTGCCATCCTGGGCATTACCATAAACAAGCAGGCGCTGACCGTTCATAAATGCGCCCAGGTCATTACCCGGGGTTCCCTCTATAGTTATTTCAACCGGTTCAAAAATATCGGTACCTATGTACCGCTGGCCATGAACATTGAATAGCTCGATACGCTTTACGCCGCGCATCACCGCCTGCTTCACCATCGAGTTAAGCTCTTTATGGGCTATATTTGCCGCATTTATTCTTATATTTTCACTAACTTTGCTTTCCATAATTACCTCCCGGCCATCCTGACACCTAAGATTTCCAGCTCACTGTCTGTAAGCGATACTCCCCGGAGATGCAACCGGTTGCCCCGCAGGCTCTCAAGGGCATTTACGCCCAGCCCGCCCAGCATGTCTTTTATTTCAAGAGACCAGCCTCTTAAAAGATTATTTAAACGCCGGGCGCCGATTTCCGGGTTTATCCGCCTGGTATATCCTGGATCGGTGGTACATATACCCCAGGAGCATTTACCGGTATGACATTGCTGGCATACATGGCAACCCAGCGCCACAAGAGCGGCTGTGCCGATATAAACAGCATCCGCCCCCAGGGCTATCGCCTTGGCAACATCAGAACTGTTGCGAATGCCACCGGCGATAACCAGCGACGCCCGGTTGCGAATACCTTCCTGGCGCAGGCGGCTATCAACACTGGCCAGCGCCAGCTCAATGGGGATCCCGACGCTGTCGCGTATAACCTTGGGTGCTGCACCGGTAGAACCGCGAAGACCATCAATAACCACAATGTCAGCACCCGCCCTCACCATACCACTGGCAATGGCTGATGCATTATGAACTGCAGCAATTTTGACCGAAATCGGCCGGGTATAATTGGTGGCTTCTTTCAGGGCCCAGATGAGCTGGGCCAGGTCTTCTATGGAATAAATATCATGGTGCGGCGCCGGCGAAATAGCATCGGTGCCTTCAGGAATCATGCGCGTAAGAGAAACATCGGCACTGACCTTTTCGCCAGGTAAATGGCCTCCGATACCGGGCTTGGCTCCCTGGCCGATTTTTATTTCGACCGCAGCTCCGGCATTCAGGTAATCGGCAAAAACACCAAAACGACCGGAAGCTACTTGCACAATGGTGCTTTCGGCATAATCATAAAGAGAATGGTGAAGGCCCCCTTCCCCTGTATTCCAGTAGGTTCCGGATTCAGCCGCCGCACGTGCCAGTGAATGCTGCACATTTAGACTTACAGCACCATATGACATTGCAGAGAACATTACCGGTACATCCAGCTTCAGTTGCGGCGGCAGATTTTTTGCAAGGGTATTGTCCGGCCCGACCTGAACGCTGTCCGGCTTTTGCCCGAGATAGGTTGCCAGCTCCATCGGCTCCCGCAAAGGATCTATAGAAGGATTTGTTACCTGGCTGGCATTAAGAAGCAAATGATCCCAGTAAATCTTGTAAGGTTTATCATTTCCCATACCGGTTAGCAATACCCCGCCGGATTCAGCCTGTTTCGTTATGTCATCTACAATTTCGGGCCTCCAGTTGTAGTTGTCTCGATACTCGGAAGTATTGCGTCGTACGCGCAAAGCACCAGTCGGGCAAAAAACCACACAGCGATGACAGCTGACACATTTTTCCGGCCGTGCATAAACTTCATTATCCTGGCTATCAAAATAGTGAGCCTGACATGTACACTGGTTTATACATACCTGGCAGGAAATACATTGCTCCCTGTCGCGCTCAATAATAAACTTGGTTGGCAAATAACTTTTCATTGGCGTCCTTCCTTCCTTACAGCCTCACCGGCACGCCTTTACCGGCCAGGTAACTCTTAATATCGGTTATGGTGTATTCACCGTAATGAAATATGCTTGCTGCCAGTACAGCATCGGCTTTTCCCTTATCCAGAGCCTGGAAAAGGTCTTCGGGCGAACCGGCGCCTCCACTGGCAATCACAGGAACCGAAACATTTTCCGAGACTATCCTGGTAAGCTCGATATCGTAACCGGCACGGTGCCCGTCGGCGTCCATACTGGTAAGCAACACTTCACCCGCCCCCAGTTCCACCGCCTTTTGGGCCCACTCCAAAGCATCAAGCCCGGCAGGCTCTCTGCCACTGTTTATATACACATCCCATCGCCCTTCTCCCGGCCTTTGCCGGGCATCAATAGCTATAACTATGCACTGGCTGCCGAACTTTTCAGCCCCCAGGCTGATTAGTTCCGGGTTTTTCACCGCTGCTGAATTAATCGAAACCTTATCTGCTCCGGCACAAAGCATGCGGTGCATATCCCCGGTGCTGCGTATGCCTCCCCCCACGGTGAGCGGTATAAATACTTCATCTGCCACCTTTTCGACCACTTCAGCCATAGTACCTCTACCTTCGCTAGTGGCCGAAATATCCAGAAAAACCAGTTCATCGGCACCCGCGAGGTAGTAACGGGCGGAAAGTGCTACAGGGTCTCCGGCCTTCCTTAAATCAACAAAGCTCCGGCCCTTGAACACCTGCCCATTCATTACGTCCAGACAGGGAATAATACGCTTGTTAAGCACTTTTCATCACTCCACCAGGACATACAGACTTCTTTTTAACTACCGGTTTCTCACCCAGCCGGGCGATTATGGGTTCGCCCCCCATGGGTATCCAGGAAGCTTCAAGATCAGGGCATATCAGCCGAATCGATGCTTCTTCGGATGAAAGATAAAGTTCGCTGCCCCTGACACCTACGATTAACGGGCGTAGGCGAACCCTGTCGGTAAGGCCGATCATCTCCCCTTCATGTGCAATTATGATGGTAAACGGCCCGTTTAGCATCATGGAAGAGTAAACCTGCCTCAAGGCCATGAAAAGTTCTTTACGGCCTCCGGGACTGCGTTCAATATCATCCCAGAAAGGCGGAGCAAATACCCGGGCAGCCGTCTCGACCGGCAACCCGTGACGCCGGACCAGAAGATCGACTCCGTAAGCTATTACCTCGGTGTCGGTCTGCATGGTACAGTTATAACCGAACTGCTCCAGGTAACGACTGTTGATGCCATAAGAAGAAATTTCACCATTGTGCACCACGGTCCAGTCCAGAATGGAAAAGGGATGAGCCCCTCCCCACCAGGCATGAGTATTGGTCGGAAACCTCCCGTGCGCTGTCCACAGATAGCCTTCGTATTCCTCCAGCCGGAAATAGCGGCTGATAGTTTCAGGGTAGCCGACGCCTTTAAAGACTCCCATGTTTTTACCACTGGAAAACACATAACTGTCGCTCAGACGGGTATTAATCGTCATTACCTTGTCTACAACAAAATCTGTCTCGTTTTCTTCACTGCTTTTTTCTGCGCCAACGCGTAAAAAATAACGCCATACCACCGGCGGGTTTATTATTTCGGGCAACTGCCGGACGGGTATTTCTTCGGCGTAAACCACGTAAAAATGATCTTTAAGGAAGGCTTCGGTCTCCTGCCTGCCTTTAGATGAGAGAAACATTATATGAAAGGCGTAACAATCTTCATATTCAGGATAGATCCCGTAAGCTGCCAGTCCACCACCCAGCCCGTTACCCCGCAAGTGCATATTGCCGATGGCCGTTGTAATTTTACTGCCATCAAAGCGTTTTCCGGATGTATCCATCACCCCGAAAATTGAGCATGCATCAATCACCTTGCCTTCATTATACGGATTATTGACTCTTGCTAGATCCTTCATACTTCCACCTTTACAAACTAATCCTGGACAATTTTTCCCGGCGTATATCCTCCGGGAGGCAGGCCAGGTTAAAATCTGGGGAAACGAGCTTTTCCTTAAAAGGGCTCACGTCCACTTTATCTTTCATCAGAGAAAAAATAACACCGCTGTATTCAACATCACCGGTAAACACCATGCCCACCACCTGACCGTCCTTTAAAACTATCTTGCGATAGAAATGGCTGTCATGCCAGCAGATTACTTCATAGCCTTCCTCAGCAGGAGCCACGATACCTATACTGGTCATGGCCAGGCCAAAATACTTCAGTGAATTCATCACCGTAGCATTATCATACTGACTCTTGACCCCGGCCATATTCAGGCCGGCTACCCGGCCACCGGAATAAGCGTTGGGCCATATAGGAACCACTCTGTTCTGGCAATATATACAATCATAAGCCTGAGCCGCATCTCCGGCTGCATAAATATCCTTTACAGATGTTTGCATATGCCGGTCAACACATATCCCCCGGTCCACTTCGATTCCGGCACCTTCGACAAGCTCAATTCGGGGCTTAACCCCGATGGCCAGAATAACCAGCTGGCAAAACAAGCGCCTGCCATCATCCAGGGTAATGCTGCCTGCCTTGCCTGGAGCAGCCCTGTCTTTATTGATGGACACCACGGTGCGCCCTGTCTCAAGAGATACGCCCGCCCGCCTCAGGGTCGACTCCACAACAGCCGAACTGTCACCGTCCAGAATAGTGTTTAAAAGCCTGTCTTTCATTTCAACCACAGTTACGGGCACTTCCCTTTTTACAAGAGCCTCGGTAACACTTACGCCGATCAGCCCGCCGCCGACAACAACGGCACTGGTAACAGTGTTACTGTCAAGATAATCATCTATGGATTTAGCATCATCAAGCCGGGTGAAAGTAAATACCCCTTCTTTTTCCATGCCTTTCAAAGGTGGCAAAATGGGCGCCCCACCGGTTGCCAGCAAGAGTTTCTCCCATTTAAGTGTGCCCTCACCATCCAGTGTGGCTGTCTTTGCAACAGGATCTATGCCGGTAACTGATACACCCAGCCTCTTATTAATATTATTACGCTGGTAATAACCAGTGTCACGATAGAGCATTTTTTCCAAAGGCCGGTGATAGGCCAGATGTTCACTGATAAGTGGGCGGGAATATACATGATACGGCTCATCGCTCAAGATTAAAATGCTGCCTTCTTTATCGACCTCGCGTATAGCCTCCAGTGCGCCAATCGCTGCCGCCGAATTACCAATAACAAGGTATTTTACTTTTTCCATAGTTAACCTGCACTTTCCAGTGCCAGCTGGAGAAAGTTACGATACAACTTAAGCCCGGCTGGCCCGCTTTTTTCAGGATGAAACTGTGTTGCCACCAGATTGCCTCTGGCTATAATAGAAGGAAAATCAACCCCATACCAGGTCTTACCGACAATAACCGAGGTATCCCTGGGCATGGCATAATAACTGTGCACAAAATAAAAATCAGAGCCGTCTGTAATACCCTTGAAGAAACGGTAGGGTGAAGTCGAATACACCTGATTCCAGCCCATATGCGGCGTCTTAAAGCCTTCCCTAAAACGCCTGACGGTACCGGGTATAATATCCAGGCATTCCAGCCCGCCATCTTCCTCCGAGGAAGTAAAAAGTACCTGCATACCAACACAGATGGCAAGCATTGGCCGGTTTTGTTCTGCGAGATGGATTATGGTTTTATCCAGCCCGGTACGGGATAAATTATGCATGGTGTCACGGGCAGCGCCCACACCTGGAAATATAACCACCCGGGCGTTTTGTATTTGCTGTGGATTGCCGGTAATCTCCGGGGTATATCCCAGCAGGCGGACGGCGTTAGCAACGCTTCGTAAATTGCCGGCTCCATAATCAATTATGGCGATCATGGCTCGGGAACCACCTGTTCTTCGTCTGCAGCAAATATCAAGGCTTCATTGGGGCAATTGGCTACACAGGCAGGTATTTCTTCTTCAGGGCATAAATCACACTTGGCCATGCGTTTCTCAGCCTGATTCTGACGTATGGCTCCATAAGGACAGACCAGGGTGCAAGTCCAGCAGCCTACACAACGTTCTTCTTCACAAATAACCTGGCCACTTTCGCTGTTTCGGCTGAGGGCACCGGTAATACAGGCATGAACGCATGGCGCATCTTCACAATTCTGACAGCGCACTGAAAAGGAAACATGCTTATCCACCTCGACTCTGAGCCGGGGCACGGGTATGTTGGGGCCTCTAAAGGCTTTTACCAGCTCTTTATGACCGGAGTGGCTCAACTGGCAGTAAACCTCACAGAGCCTGCACCCGATGCACACCTGCTCTTTAACATAAACCCTGGCCATAAATCACCTCTTCTGTAAAATACGGCAAACGTTTACCGTATTTTTATATTAACACAATAATTTCGCATGTGTCAAAAGAACCAATCAGGTTTATGGGTCAGGAATCATCCCCTGCCGGGGGCTTAATATTTCGAAGCACCAATGTCTTCCATGTGTCCGGTAGCAACAAAAGCGACTCTTTCGCAGATGTTTGTTATACGGTCAGCACTGCGTTCCAGGTTGTGGGCAACCCATATCAAACGGGTAGCCCTGCCGATTGTTTTGGGATCTTCGGCCATAATAAGCAATAATTCACGAAAAACCTGATTATACAGATTGTCCACCTCTTCATCATCATCACAAACACGTTTGGCCAGCTCAACGTCGCGCCTTATAAACGAATCCATGGAATCACGAAGCATCTGCGCCGTTCTTTCAGCCATGCGTGGCAGGTCAATAAGAGGTTTAACCGGTGGCTCATTGCCGATCATTACTGTGATTTTTGCAATTCCTTCTGCATGATCTCCGATACGCTCCAGGTCGACAAGGATATTTAATATGGCAACAATAACCCTGAGGTCAACCGCCATGGGCTGCTGGGTGGCAATTAATTCCACGCATTGTTCTTCAATGTCGAAACGTTTCTGGTTAATGTCCTGGTCACCGGCAATAATCTGGTTGGCCAGGTCAAGATCCCTGTTTTTCAGAGCTTCAACCGAGCGCAGGACGGATTTTTCCACCATAGAGCCCATAACCAGAACTTCATCCTGCAAACTTTTTAATGAACGATCATAATTCTTCCTCATTGTCTCCCCCTTTATTAACCAAATCGGCCGGTTATATAGTCTTCGGTTCGCTTATCCCTGGGATTTGTAAATACTTCAGATGTTGGCCCGTATTCTACCAGCACTCCCGAATGGCCATCATCCACCATCAGAAATGCAGTCATGTCTGACACCCGGGCAGCCTGCTGCATATTATGAGTAACGATGACGATAGTATATGTTTCCGACAGGGTTCTCATCAAATCCTCTATTTTCAAAGTGGCGATGGGATCCAAAGCAGAGCAAGGCTCATCCATTAATATAACTTCGGGCTCTACTGCCAGCACCCTGGCGATGCAAAGACGTTGCTGCTGCCCGCCTGATATGGAAAGGCCGGACTGGCCCAGTTTGTCTTTTACTTCATCCCATAAAGCTGCCTGCATCAGGCTTTTTTCTACGATTTCATCAAGCGCCCTGCGGTTACGAATGCCATGACGGCGCGGCCCGAAGGCAACATTGTCATATATCGACATGGGAAAAGGGTTCGGCTTTTGAAAAACCATGCCTATTCTTTTTCTGAGCTCAACCACGTCCACGCCCGGCTCATAAATATTTATGCCATCAAATTCCACCAGCCCATCAACACTGGCTCCGGGTATAAGGTCATTCATGCGATTAAACACCCTTAGCATGGATGATTTACCGCAACCAGAAGGGCCGATAATAGCGGTGATGGAGCTGGTATTTACCTGTAGCGTGATGTCTTTAACAGCATGAAATGAACCGTAGTACAGGTTCATATGCTGCATGCGAAGCTTGCTGGAAGCGTTGCCTGAATCTGCCTGCCGGCTATTATCATCTGTGGAACTTTTAAAAATTGAATTCATATTCATAAACAACTACCTCTTACGGGTTTTCATGCGAATTAGCGCAACAACAATATTAAAAAACAGCACCATTACTATTAAAACAATGGCCACGCCCCATTTCACGTCCGCCGGCATGCCCGGCACATGAGCCGAGACGGTATACAGATGATAGGGAAGAGCCATAAAACGGTCGAAGGGTGATGACGGCAATCCCGGGGTAAGAAATGTTGCCCCGACCACCAGTATGGGCGCCGTTTCTCCTGCAGCCCGGCTCATGGCCAGAATGGCACCGGTAAGAATACCCGGGGAAGCAGAAGGTAAAACTATGTGGCGGATAGTCTGCCATTTGGAAACACCGATCGCGAGCGCACCTTCGCGATATTCGCGCGGCACGGCCATTATGGATTCCCTTGAAGTGGTTATAGTCATTGCCAGTGCCTGGGCAGACAGGGTCAGGCTGGCGGCAATAAGCGACATCCCCAGATTCAGCGTAAGTACAAACACGGCCAGCCCGAAAAGACCGAAAACGATGCTGGGTACGCCAGCCAGATTTATTATTGCCATGTTAATAAGGCGGGTAATCCAGTTATTGCGGGCATATTCGGTTAAATAAACCCCCGCCATCACCCCTACTGGCAGTGAAAATATAATTGTACCCAGCATCAAAAAAACAGTGCCGATGATTGCCGGGAATATACCCCCGGCCCTTCCTGCCTGTGAAGGCGGTTGAGTTAAAAACTCCCAGCTGAGAGAGCTGTAGCCGTTGGCTATCATGTATACCAAAATGAATATGATAGGAGCAACAACAAGAAAAACAGCTGCAACAAGAATAGCCATTGCCATATGCTGGGTCAGATATCTTTTTTTAATCGATGAACTTCCCATATTTTATTCCCGTGCGAACTTGCGTTTCTGTACTTCCAGAACACGTGCCGCTATCAAGTTTACAAAAAGAGTCATAACAAACAGAATAAGCCCAATGGCAAACAAAGCCTGGTACTGAGGCCCGCCCTGAACCGCGTTGCCAATTCCGGAAGCAATGGCCGCCGTCATGGGCGTCATCGGGTCCACCGGAGAAACGGGCATGGCAAGCGCCCCCCCGGCTACCATCAACACCGTCATAGTCTCGCCAATGGCCCGGCTGACACCAAGCATCACAGCCGCTGAAATACCCGAAAGGGCCGAGGGCACACTCACATGCCAGATGACCTCCCACCGGGTGCTGCCAAGGCCGTAAGCAGCCTGCTTGAATTCATCCGGAACCGCCCTCAGGGCATCTTCGCTCACACTCACTATTATGGGCAAGCTCATCATGGAAAGCATTATGCCAGCTGTCAGGCCGGTGAGGCCGGTATTTAGATTAAATAACTCTCTAACCCATGGTGAAAGCAGCACCAGGCCGATAAAACCCATCACTACCGATGGAAACCCGGAAAGCAGCTCAACCAGCGATTTAACCACATCGGCCACTTTTTTGGGAGCTACTTCTGCCAGATAAATGGCAGCGCCAACTCCAACCGGAACAGCCAATAGGGTCGATATACCCGCAACCCACAAAGTAGCCACAAAGAAGGAGGAAATGCCAAAAGTAGGCGGCTCGGAGACTGGATACCATCTGGTGCCAAAAAGGAATTCATGTATGGGGGTTTCAACCAGTGCCGGCAGTCCCTGCCTGAGCAATATAAAAAGCACCCCCAGCAGAACTATTATGGCAAGAACACCGTTTAGAAATATTACCTTTTCGATGATACGCTCGCCCCAGCGCGGCCTGCCTTTCAGGCTGGAACCGGCACCTGTTGCAGGCGAAGAATTAAAAAACGCCATGACTATTTAACCCGGTTTGTTTTACAGATTTTGCATGGCTGGTTGCTTCATAATACATTTCATGCTTCATAAAATCTTAACTGCAGTTTGATATTTTACCTTTTAAATATGCTGTTTTACCAGTAGCCGGTTGTCATTCTTATGACAACCGGCCTTTTTTATAATCAGAAATCGGTCTAATTTCTATTTAACCGGTACAAAACCGACATCTTCCACCAGTTTCTGGCCCTGATCGGAAAGGGCAAAATCGATGAATTCTTTTATAAGCCCGCCAGGCTGGCCATCGGTGTAGTAAAACAAACCGCGAGCTATCTGGTAGGTATTATCCAGGGCTGTTTCCATAGATGGGATAACCGCCTCACCCTGCGCGGTTGTCTTCACCCCCAGTGCTTTGACGGTGTCGTCCAAATAGCCAAGCCCGATGTAGAAAATGCCGCTTGGGTTCCCTGCTACTTCACTTACACCAGCAGAGGTCGAAGGTAAAAACTGAGCACGCTCCCCATATTCCAAATCTCTATCTTCACCGGCAAGGCCCCTCATCTGAACAACGGCTTCTTTAAAGTAAACATGGGTGCCTGAGTTAGTGTCGCGCGACAGGACTACAATTGTTTTGTCATCACCGCCAACTTCGCTCCAGTTGGTTATTTTGCCGGAATAGATATCGGAAAGTTGCTGGATGGTAAGTTCTGAAACCGGGTTGGACGGGTGGACTATCACCGCAATGGCATCCGTCGCAACCCGTGTTTCGACAACATCAACTCCGGCACCGGCAGCCTGGTCAATTTCTGAATCCCTGATAGACCTTGAAGATTGACAAATATCGGTAGTCCGGTTAATTAGAGCGGCTATGCCCGCACCCGAACCCGGACCGGAAACCGAAATATTTACTCCCGGATACATGCTCATGAATTCTTCAGCAAAAACAGTAGTTACCGGTGTTACCGTATTGGAACCGGTAATATCCAGAGCTCCCGACAGGGCGCCATCTTCTTGAGGGTTACCATCACATGCTGTTACGGAAAATACCAGAGACAGGGAAAGAAGAAGAGGCAGTATCACCTTAATTTTATTCATTTAATTGTTCTCCTTAATTATTTATATTATCGGCTTAACTTTTGAGTGCCGGTTTTTTGCAGGCTGATTGCCTCATCCGGTTGCCCGGACAGGTAGGTAATAACTGCTTCAGCAGTAACCAGGTTGGTTGCCAGTGGCACGTTATGCACATCGCAAACCCTGAGCAAGGCAGTGATATCCGGCTCGTGCGGCTGTGCTGTCAGCGGATCCCTGAGGAAAATTACCGCCTTGCAGGTACCGCTTGCCACCAGTGCGCCTACCTGCTGGTCACCGCCATGAGGGCCGCTCAACAGCAACTTAACCTGCAAACCCGTGCCTTTCATGATAAGTTCACCGGTACTGCGAGTAGCCACCATGTTAAACCGACTCAATGTAGCTTGATGCTTGGTCGCAAAATCAACCATGGTCTTTTTCATTGAATCATGGGCTACCAGGGCAATAGTAATTTCTTCCAAATTTTTGCCCTCCTTTCTTTTTTAACTTTTTCATTAAAACCATAATAACAGGCCAAAATTAAGGGGCAATTAAGGAAATGTTAAGATTGTGTAAAAGTTTTTTAGCGGGGATAATTTTTATTCTATAATGGCAGGGTAAAAGAAATACAGGTACCCTTGCCGGGAGTGCTTTCTGCCCAGATTTTTCCGTCATGAGCTTCGATAAGATGCCTGGCTATTGCCAGCCCCAATCCAGTACCGCCTCCGGTTCGGGATTTGTCTATTTTATAAAAACGTTCAAAAATACGCTCCAGGTTCTCAGGGCTGATTCCTTTGCCTGTATCGCTAACCGTAACCAGCAATTGCCCGTCTTTGAGGCTGACTGAGGCCTCCACCCTGCCACCGGGAGGTGTAAACTTGGTTGCATTATGTAAAATATTCTGTAAAACCTGTTCTATTTGACCGGCATCAGCCTGGACTTCCAGTGGTTCATCTAAAAGACAGCAGTTAAGTTCAAGGCCCGCCTTTCCGGCAACTGGTTTCATATTTTCAACTACGCGTTCGACCAGGGCGGAAATGTCTACAGGTTTTTTTACAAGTTTTGCTTCACCGCTCTCTATGCGTGCCAGAGTCGACATTCCGTCAACAATCTGCCCCAGTTTTTCAATTTCGGAGTGCATCTGGGCCAGGAAATCACGTGAAACCCCTGTGTCATCAATAGCACCGTCTTTCAGAGTTTCAGAAAGCAAACTGATAGAAGCAACCGGCGTACGCAGCTCATGGGATATATTGGCTACAAAATCCCTGCTGATAGCCTCCAGCTTCTTTAAGCGACTGAGGTCCTGGATTAGCACCAGGCACCCGGGTTCGCTGACCAGCGGGCTGACTAACAGGCCCAGATAAAGCCTTTTTGAGCGTAGATCAATGTATTCCTGTTGTGATTTTTTAGTCTTCAAACAGCTTCTTACCGGCCTGTCCAGTTCATAATCGCGGACCGTTTCAATAAAACTCCGGCCGACGGCTGTTTCCGGGTCGATACCCAGTATATGCTCGGCTGCCTGGTTAATAGCAGTAATACAGCCTTCCCCGTCAACAGCAATAATGCCGTCTCCCATGCGGGAAAGAATGAGATTGATCCGGTCACGCTGGCTGGCCAGATCTTCGAGTGCATCCTGCAATTTGTCCGCCAGTGTATTAAACGAATGCGCCAGCTCCCCGGTTTCGTCTTCTTTTACCTGCCCTATACGAGTGTGGATTTGATCCGGAGTAAGCCCGGAAATTATCCGGCTGAGCTCCCTGATGGGTGCTGTAACAGCACTGCCCAGCATATAAGCCAGAACGCTTCCGGCCAAACCCAGTACCAGGGTTAAGAGAAGTATTTGAACGGCAATTATTAACGGCGGATACCGGGAGTCAAAAATAAAAAAAAGATAAACAAGAAAAGCCAGGCCACAAACCAGTGCAAAGGCAACAAAAGCGGCTATTAACTTGCTCCGAATACTGGCAAACATCCATCAAGCCTCAAATTTGTAGCCGACCCCTCGCAATGTAAGCAGGCTGGCAGGCTTTGCCGGCTCTTTTTCGATCTTTTCTCGCAACCAGCGAATGTGAACGTCTACTGTACGTGTGTCCCCGGCATAATCGTAACCCCAAACACGTTCAAGCAGAAATTCCCTGCTGAAAACCCTGCCGGGGTTACTGACAAGAAAGTACAGTAAATCAAACTCTTTGGGAGACAATTCAAGTAATTGATCATTACAGGTAACCCTGTGGCGGTCTGTATCAATTTCAATGCCCCCGGCCCTTATGATATTTCCAGGAGGCAATCCGGACGCACCTTTTGAATTTCTCTTTTCGCCCTGCCTTCTTAAAATAACCTTGATCCGGGTTAAAAACTCACGCATACCAAAGGGCTTGGTAATATAATCATCTGCGCCTAGCTCGAGCCCCAAAACCTTATCCATTTCTTCACTGCGGGCAGTAAGCATGATAATGGGTATGGCGGTTTCAGCTTTTATAATCCGGCAAACTTCCAGGCCATCAAGACCGGGCAGCATTATATCCAGCACGATAATATCCGGATTGCTGCTTCGGGCCAGGTCAACAGCACCGGTGCCATCAGCTGCAGTTAACACACGATAACCGCTCTTTTCAAGGTTGTATTTTATAACCCCGGCCAGAGTTGCATCGTCCTCAACAACCAGCACCTTTTCTTGCGGCATAGCCATAGTATACGGCCAAAGGTGGTCTCCAGCAAGTAATAATGTTTGACGTTTAAATAAATGAAGTGCAATACTAAACACAATAATTTAATGGAGCCCCTGTGAAAAAAGTTACAACCATATTGCTGGCAGCCGGACAGGCAAAACGGATGGGCCAGCTCAAGCAACTGCTGCCTCTGCAAAGTAGCACCATAATGGGAGTAACTCTTGCCAACATTATGGCTTCAAATACAGATGAAATTATCGTGGTAACAGGCGCAATGGCCCGCAATACAGGCGCAATTGCCAGGAAGCTGGGCATAAAAACGGTATATAATCCCCGGTACTGCCAGGGTATGTCCACTTCTATGGCAAAAGGGCTGGAGAAGGTAAATCCGGATTCGGAGCTGATAATGATAGCC